>USPP01000109.1 GCA_900556615.1 uncultured Eubacteriales bacterium | reverse complement strand
AATATCGGTTGTATCAGCAGCCATCATCATAACCGTTCCATCGGATGATATTGATCTTACAAGCTTTCCCATATTATTTCTTTTTGTTCAGCTTATCAAGCCAAATAAGCCCGATGTCGATTGCATCGTAAAGACCGTTTTTTTCAAATTGTTTTTCGAGTTTTTCAGAAGGAGATTTTTTCGGATCGGTACTGATAATTTGGGCAAGAATGTGATCCGGTATCTCCTTTCCGGACTCTGTTTTTTTGTTCGTAAGAGCCATGAGAAACAAGACATAATCATCGCTCATATCGCCGTAACAATATAAATTGTCTTTTCTGACAAGCGGTTTGTCTTTATATATGATATAGTCGCCTGCGACTCCGTTCGATATATATTCTACCATTCGCTATTCCTCCTCAATAATTTATAATTATATATATTACTTTATGATATCACATTTTTTACTATATGTCAAGAAATCGCACCAAAGTGAAGATAAAACCCTCTAAAATTTACATTTTAATCAAAAATCAAAACAAAAGGAGGGCATTTTCGTCCTCCTAATTACCTGTTATGCTATTCCAAAATCTGACAACAAGCTGAACGGATTCCGTTACAGAAATACTCCCGATGGCTTCTAACAAATGGATGCAATTCACAGTCACTGTCATCAGCCTTCTCTCAATTTTTCATTTGTTTATACTTTCTGTATTTATTGTACATTATAAACCCAAAAATTAGTTAGAAGAAAACTGTACTTTGTGAGGAATAAATCGTTCCATAGGGCAAACCCAGCAAAAAATTCTATTTTTTTCCGAGCTTATCCTCAGTCACCTCGGCAAGGGGACTTTGTGTCATAGCACGTCTCATTTCTTCGTCGCTGACATGGGTGTATATCTGAGTCGTGTTAAGCTGTTCATGTCCGAGAATATCCTTTAAAACCCGAATATCGACGTTGCCCGTCTGATACATTAAGGTGGCGGCAGTATGCCTTAGTTTATGAACGGAGAGACCGCGATTATGAAAACCGGCGGCGTCAAGGTATTTATAAACCATCGCCTGAACCATCTGCTTGCTTATCCGCTTATGTCTTGAACTCAGGAACAGCGCGTTCTTATGCCCCGGCATAGGTTCCCTGTCCCTTGTTTTCAAATATGAAATTAACGCGGATCGGCAGGAATCATTCAAATAGATGACACGCTCCTTTGCTCCCTTTCCGATAACTCTCAGAGACATCATATCTTTATCCACGTCTCCGAGATTTATCCCAACAAGTTCGGAAAGACGCATACCGCAATTGAGAAAAAGCGTGATGATACAATAGTCCCGCTCTCTGAATTTGTTTTCGCTGTCTCCGCTCACCGTTCGGAGCAGTTCTATACTTTCTTCTGCACTAAGATGCTTAGGCAAATTTTTGGGTAACTTGGGAGAATCGATATTATCGGTAGGATTTTGCTTAAAACGCATCATTGTTCCGCAGTAATATCGATAAAAGGATTTAAGTGATGAGAGCTTTCTTGCCCTTGTTCTTGCCTGATTTTCTCTGCCGATTGCGGCGAAGCTCAAAAATTCAAGCACCTCGGACCTTGTCACTGATCCGGCAAAATCATAATCAAGCTCATATATGGTAAGCAAATCAAAGTCCTCGCCAGAGGTGGGAAGACCGTTTCTTTTTGATTTCACAAACTTAAAAAAAAGCATCAAATCGATTTCATATTGTTCCACCGTTCTTTGGGAGCGCCCTTTTATGACAAGCATGTACTGTGAAAATTCAAGCACAGGTTCGGGAAGACGAGTCATTTTTTACCATTCCTATCTCGGAAAATTTACCGTTCCGAAAATTTAGTACAATTTCTGCTATTATAATAACAAATAACTTTTAATCGATTATTAAATTTCTTTGCCAAAGTGTAAACTTTCTGTAATCCGCTTGTTTTGTTAATAATAAACGATTAAAATTATATAGTAGAATAACGGATTTCGGATTGTCTCCGGTCTATAATCCTTTATTCTTTAAGGCGGCGATTATCTGCTGTTGAATGAAAGCAAGAGATATCCTTTGAGTCCTCATTGATATCTTTCCTTAAGTTATTTTTCGACGGTTTCTGCCGTTTGCGAAAGGATCATCTATCTGTAATGATAAACTTCTTAAAGGAAAATTCCTATCTGATTTTCAAAATGTTTGTTAATCAGCTCGGGATGACAATGTTCGGTTTGGTACTTTCTATGGCAACAAGTCAAAACGAAACGCTTTTTCTTATCTCAAGCATTTTTGCGGTTGTTTTTTATATGGTTCTCCTCTATACTATGACGTGGGATGTCGGGTATGCCGAAAAAGTAAGAATTGATGGAAAGCGTTTGAAATATAGACCGATGAAAGGCTTGTTGATATCCTTGTGTGCCAATATCGGAAACCTCATTCTCGGTATTTTGATTACAATAGGCTATTATTCGGCTTCCTCGTACACATTAAATCAAGTCGGTGCAATTTTTCCTTCCTCCCCGCAAAGTGCGGTAAACCTATTCGGTACTGCCAAAACCATTGCTACTCTTTTTGAAGGTATGTATTCCGGTATTATTTCCTGTTGGTTTTTAAATTCTCCGTGGGTATATATTGTCATAACCTTCCCCGCCATGCTTACTTGTATGATAGCGTATATTATGGGTGTAAAGGGTATACATTTCACAAAGCTTATCGGTCCCGACGAGAAAAAAGATTAAATCGCGCTTGCATAAATTTTAACTGCCGTTCTTTAAAACGGCAGTTTTCTCTATTTTAATCTAAGGCAATACCCGACGGTGTTGCCTTAAAATCCGCACGTCAAAGCTAAAAGAGATGTTTTATAATTCATATTGACAGGTTTATCACAAAAATGTATAATATTAATATAAGTATTTTTCCTCTGCAAAACAATACCACTTTCCAGAGTTCAATGAAAGGAAACACTTTGCAAATAAAATCAAAGGCTGAACAACAATGATAAAAAACAACCGTGTAACGCTTCGCGACATAGCAGAAAAAACCGGATATACTATCAATACCGTATCCCGCGCGCTAAACCATAAAAACGACATCTCTCAAAAAACCATTGAATATATCAATTCAGTAGCAGATGAAATGGGTTATATAAATGATAATATAGCAAGTTCTATGAGAACCGGAAGAACAGGAACCATCGCTGTCATCCTTGCCGATATTACAAATCCGCTTTTTGCAATAATGGTACGCGAAACGGAACAGCTTGCCTCTGAATACAATTACTCTGTTTTTATACTGAACACCAATGAAGATAAAAATCTTGAGCTTCAGGCAATCAAAAATGCTCTTGGAAAAAAAGTTGACGGGTTTATCATCTGCCCCTGCCCGAACTGCCACGATAACCTTGAGTTTTTGAAAAAAGCAGGAAAGCCGTACATCCTCATCGGCAGGCGGGTAGAAGGACACCCCTCTGTCATTTTAAATGATACCAAAAGCGGATATCTCGCTGCAAAATATTTAATTGACCACTATAATCGTCGCCGCATCTTATTTATCAACGGACTTCTTTCCATATCCTGTGCAGAAGACCGACTTGCCGGGTATCATATGGCTCTTGATGAAGCCGGGATTGAATATCAACCGGAGCTTATGTTTACTACTCCCACAAAAGCAGGATCTGTTGGAAAAATACTCCGCAAACTCGCAGAAAATCAAATAGAATACGATGCCATTTTTGCTTTCTCCGACCTGTTTGCATATGAAGCGATAAACGCTCTGACCGAAATGGGAAGAAATGTTCCGGTGGATATTCCTATCGTCGGAATTGATCATCTCCGCGAGAAGCTTTTCTATATGTCCCCACTTGACTCAGTAGGAGCAGCAGACAAAACAATGAGCGAAGCAGCCGTTGAAATTCTCATGAATACAATTAAGGACGGCAAATCATTGTGTCCGGGACAGATTTGTCTTGATGTAAGGCTTTTCCCATCCTCGTAACATACGAATTTTGGAGTTCTCATCTATCCATCGGAGGAACCATGAATCTTTTTATTTTTTTTGCAGCTATCATCATAATCATTTGTATTTCTCTCGGAAAGATATCATTCAAATACGGAATACCGACGCTCCTTGCTTTCATAGTACTAGGAATGCTGTTTGGTTCGGACGGTATTCTAAAAATCGGATTTGATAATTATTCTTTTGCCGAACAGATCTGTTCCATCGCTCTGATCTTCATTATGTTTTACGGCGGTTTCGGAACAAATATGAAAAAAGCAAAGCCGGTTGCGTTAAAATCCGTACTTCTCTCTTCGCTCGGCGTTATTCTCACGGCTTTTTTTACGGGATTATTCTGTTATTTTGTTTTAAAGATTCCAATACTTGAAAGCTTCCTCATCGGCTCCGTTATAGGATCAACAGACGCAGCGTCTGTTTTTGCAATACTCCGGTCTAAAAAACTCAATTTGAAATATAACACAGCCTCTTTACTTGAGGTCGAAAGCGGAAGCAACGATCCTTTTGCCTATATGCTGACGGTAATTGTCCTTTCGCTCATGAAAGGCGAATTCAGCGCCGGACAAATGATATATATGATATTCGCTCAGATTATCTTCGGTGCACTTTTCGGAGTCATAACCGCTGTCGCTGCTCTGTTCGTTCTCAAGCGCGCAAAATTTACCGCTTCCGGCTCCGATTCATTATTTGTCTTCAGCATCGCCCTTGTCTCTTATTCCGGTGCCGCTTTAATAGGCGGAAACGGCTATCTCAGTACATATATAACCGGAATCATACTCGGAAATAAACCGATAAAGAACAAAAAAACGATGGTCGGCTTCTTTGACGGTCTGAACGGTCTTATGCAAATTGCGATATTTTTCCTGCTCGGACTTCTTTCTTTCCCGTCTCAGCTGCCTAAAGTGGCTTTACCCGCTCTTGCAATCGCTCTTTTTCTTACCTTTATCGCTCGTCCTTTGGCGGTATTTGCTATTCTGACTCCCTTCAAATGTCCCTTTAACCAACAGCTTTTAGTCTCACTTGCCGGTTTGCGCGGTGCCGCTTCCATTGTTTTCGCCATTATGGCTCAGGTCAGCGCCGCCCATATCGGGAACGATATCTTTCATATCGTTTTCTTCATCGTATTGTTTTCCATCTCTCTTCAAGGAACACTGATACCGATAGCCGCGAAAAAACTCGGTATGACCGACGACAGCAGTGATGTAATGAAAACCTTCAGCGACTACTCGGAGGAAGTTCCGGTCGAATTTATAAAGCTGCAAATAAACCTCGCTCACCCATGGGCAAATCACAAAATAAAGGACATAAAGCTGCTTCCGCAAACGCTTATCGTGCTACTTGTACGCGGCAGCGAGCATATAGTTCCTAAAGGCAATACCGTCATTCTTCCCAACGACATTGCCGTTATCAGCGCTCCCTCCATAGAAGGTGAATACCTCGGCTCGCTCACCGAAATTCGAATCGATCATGACAGCGAATGGCTTGGAAAAGCTCTCTCCGAAATTAAGTTCGATTCCGATATGCTTGTAGTGATGATCAAACGAAAAAACAGCATTATCATTCCCGAAGGCAAAACCAAACTTCGTGAGAATGACGTTATGATAATCAATCATTCTCAGTAACGAATCATGATATAAAATGTAACCCTTATAACACAAAACCCGGCAAGCTGCTTTAAGTCAGCTTCTGGGTTTTATCTCTGCTAAGAGAATTGTCTACATCAGGTTTCTTTCAAAAGCTGTTCGGAGAATCTCATGCATCGAAGGATTTGACTTTTTTAAAGAAGTCACTCTGCCATCCTTCATAAAGCAATACTCCGAGTGAGCAACCGCGATCATATCTCCTTTCCTGCTATCTTTCATCGTATAATGGATATCAAAACAGAAGCCATTATACTTCTCTACCATCATTTCAATCAAAATGGTATCTCCGAAAGCAGATGGCTTCTATAATTAATGTCTACTGAATCATTCGCTTTGCGAATGATTGGTGCGGCAAAGCCACACCC
>USPP01000108.1 GCA_900556615.1 uncultured Eubacteriales bacterium | reverse complement strand
TCAAAAATACCTATCAGCCGGAATCCTTTTTTGTTGAAATCAATATGAGAAGCTATGGCGCTTCCCAAATTTCCGGCGCCTATCAAAATAGTTTTGTTGCCTGCATTAATACCTAGTATTTCTGCAATTGCGGCATGAAGTTCTTTAACATTATAACCGTAGCCCTGCTGCCCGACTCCATCGAATTTATTGAGATCGGAACGCACCTGCGACGGTGTGATAGCAAGTCGCTCGGCAAGCTCCTGTGAGCTCACCCGCATAATTCCGTTCATCAGAAGCTCGCGCAGATAGCGAAAGTAACGCGGAAGACGCCACACAGCACTTTTACTGATGCCTTTTTCCAGTTTCGCACTCATAAACACCGCTCCTTTGTCTCTTCTTTATTGTAGATTATTCAAACGCCATCCGAATGCCCATCTTCTCCAAGTGGCGGCAGTAGTCCTTTATCCGCTCAGGCAGATAATCCTCTACCCAATGACCGTCAAAACCGACGCTGATCTCAACGCCGGATCGGCGAATAATATCTTGCTGTTGCTCACTCTCAAAGAAATTCAGCAGATACGGATAAACATGATAATGATGAATGCTGTCGTAGTTCACATTCATCTCCCAAAAGATTCCTCGTTCTGCCATTTTGCGGAAATAAGTAAGCGGATCCTCTCCGATGCTCTTGATAAAAGCAAACATATCGGTGTGAGCAATGCCGCATTTGCAGCCCATTTTCTCTGCATAGGAAAATAGATCGCCGTTCGCTATTGATCCGTTGGGATGATTCAGACACTCCAGCAATACATAATCGAAGTAGGAAACATCGGTTCCTTCCGGCATACAAAGTCTTCCGTCTCGGGTGAGGTTGACTTCAACGCCTCGTAAAACGGTAATCTGATTCCGGTACTTCTCCCGAACCAGACTAATGTGATCATAATATCTCTGAAGTGTACGGTAATAATCTACGGTAAGCTCGGATGAACTGTTAGAAAAAACATCATAACGTGCAAGACCAATACCGAAATTATGATCGGTAATGCCAAACAGTCGGATCCCTCCGGCAATTGCCGCTTCAACAACTTCCTCCGGTCGATTCTTTCCATCAAAGGAATAATAGGTATGGGAATGTAAATCCTGAAACATCTTTCTCCTTATCAGTATCTTCGATATTGATCAAAAACACCTCTGTTCGACAACAGCTTCAAATTTTAGCAAATAATAGTTTTTGAAAGGGGAATGGGGAAAACTTTTTTCAAAAGGCTTTTCCCTTTCATGTTCCCCTCTCGTTTTCTTTACAGATTCTTCAACGTCTCGTTTACATAAGCGGTGAATTCATCGCAGGTGGCTCCGGTGTCGCGTCCCGTAATAACGAGCTTCTTTTCCTCGAACATACAGATGTCAAGGGCACGGGCAAGGCGATCGGATTCTGCCTGATATCCTATATGGGAGAGAAGCATAACGGAAGCTCTGAGCATGGAACAGGGATCGGCATACTTACCGCGCCCTTCGGTGATCATTCTCGGAGCGGAGCCGTGAATTGCCTCAAACATAGCATATTTTTTGCCGATATTGGCAGAGCCGGCTGTTCCGACGCCTCCCTGAAATTCTGCCGCCTCGTCGGTAATAATATCACCGTAGAGATTCGGGAGAATAAAGACCTTAAAGTCGGTACGGCGCTTTTCATCGACGAGCTTTGCCGTCATGATATCGATAAACCAGTTGTCGGTTCTGATTTCGGGATACTCCTTGCCGATTTCCTCGCAGATACGAAGAAACTTTCCATCGGTGGTTTTGATGATATTTGCTTTTGTAACAATGGAAACGTGATCTTTTCCGTTCTTTTTTGCATATTCGTAAGCAAGACGGGCAATGCGGTTGCAGCCCTCTGTGGTAGTAACACAGAAATCAAGTGCAAGATCGTCGGTAACATGGATTCCCTGGCTTCCGACCGCATAGCTTCCTTCAGTATTTTCACGGAAGAATGTCCAGTCGATTCCCTTGTCGGGAACTTTGACGGGGCGGACATTGGCGAAGAGGTCAAGCTTCTTTCTCATGGCAACATTTGCCGACTCGATGTTAGGCCACGGATCTCCGGCACGGGGAGTAGTGGTGGGACCCTTGAGAATAACATCGCATTTGTAAAGCTCCTCCATAACGTCGTCAGGAATGGCCTGCATATGTGCAACGCGGTTTTCAATGGTAAGTCCGTCTATCGTCTTGAAAACAATTCTGCCGTTTTTTACATCATCAGCGAGGAGGTATTCAAGCACTTTTGCGGAAGCCTCTGTAATGATTGGACCGATGCCATCTCCGCCACAGACACCGATGGTGATTTTATCAAGCTTTGAATAGTCTACCGCGTCTCCCGTTAATTTTTTCTACGCGTTCAAGCTGAGAGCGAAGTAGCGCCTCGTATTTGGTCAGAGCGGTTTGAATCTGGGTTTCGTAATTTCCTATCATATTTTTTCCTTTTCTCCGGCGATAAATTTTCCGTTTGATTCGGAAGCCGCCGGTTTATTGATTTTGCTGATTGTTTTTATCCACAGTTTCAACAGGGTTTTCCACAGGAGAGCAGAAGTATTTATGCCTATATTGTAGGATAATGTCGGAAATGTATCGCTTTTTGCACAGGGTGTGGAAAAATCACAGGGGAAAACTATGAGAAAGTTTTGGTTGGAATAAGAGGAGTCCGCTATTCGCCGGTGGCAAAAGCGTTAAGCTCCGCACCTGCGGTATTTCCTGCAAGGAGCTCATAATAAGTCTGAGCACCTATCATGGCGGCGTTATCTCCGCAGAGAAAACGAGGCGGGACATAGAAACGAATACCGCTGCTGCTTGTATAGGATTCAAGCGCTTTTCTCAGGTGAGAGTTTGCGGATACGCCTCCCGCAAGTACGAGCGAGCGGCATTTTCTGTTGGAAAAGGCAAGCTCCAGCTTTTTTATTACTGATGAGGTTACCGAAGCGGTAAAAGAGGCGGCAATATCGGCTTTGGGAATTTCTTCTCCTCGCTGCGTGATAGTATGAATATAATTGATAACATGTGTTTTTAAGCCGCTGAATGAAAAGTCAAGGCTTTCACCAGCGATTGCCGCGGAAGGAAAGGCAACAGTTCCGGGATTTCCAATTGAGGCAAGTCTGTCCATTTCCGCACCTCCCGGATAAGGGATGCCCATAACCCTTGCCACCTTGTCAAACGCTTCTCCCATAGCGTCGTCTCTTGTTCTTCCGACAGTTTTGAAGTCGGTATATGAGTTTACTTCAATGATGGAGGTATGACCTCCGGAGGCAACAAGGGCGAGAAAAGGAGGCTGAAGCTCTGCGTAAGAAAGATAATTTGCCGCAACATGCCCCCTTATATGGTTAACCGGAACGAGAGGTATTCCGTTTGAAACGGCAAGCGATTTTGCAAAGTTAACGCCGACAAGCAGTGCGCCGATAAGACCGGGGCGGTTTGTCACTCCTACTGCGCCGATATCCGACAGCTGCAGATTTGCCTGCTTCAAAGCCTCATAGGTTATACGGCTTATGGCTTCTATATGCGCTCTGCCGGCGATTTCGGGAACAACACCGCCGTATAGCGCGTGAATTTCTATTTGCGAAGCGACGATATTGGAAAGAATTTTCCGTTCCTCTCCCATTTCTACAACAGCGGCCGAGGTTTCGTCGCATGAGCTTTCTATTGATAAAATATACATAAGGTCATTTTTCCTTTTCTGTCCCGGTGTAAAAGCGCTTTGTCATCAGTATCGCATCCTCTGTCGGACGGCGGTAATATTTTTTTCTTTTTCCGTCAATCTCAAAACCGAATTTCTCATATAGTCTGCGCGCTGCGGAATTAGATTCTCTTACTTCAAGATGAAGGGAGGTAACGCCGTTTTTCTCGGCATATTCGATCAGCGCTTCGAGGAGCAGAGAACCGATGCCCTTTTCTCTGTAATCGGGCAGTACCGCAATGTTAGTGATATCGGCGGAATCAAGTACCGTATACATCCCTCCGCATCCGCAGATTGAGCCGGACACGGAATCGATCGCCATATAATAGGTGTACATCGCATTTTCGCATACCGACGCGAAGGCTTCAGAGCTCCATGGGTTGCTGAAGCAGCGCGCTTCAAGTCTGACGATTTCTGCAATATGCGCGGTATCAAGAGGAAGAATGATGATTCCGTCATTCCGTGGTTTCATTGCTGTTTCCTTCTTCGGTATCGGTTACAGGCTGGGAGTCTTCGTTATGAGTTCCTTCCAAATAGAGAGCAACCGTATCATCAGCCTTTACGCAACGCCCGGTTCCCCTGTCATAATAATAACGACCTTCGTTTGATACAATATATACGACATTATAATATATCCAAGTATAGCGTGATGAGGAGATACGGAGTGTATATACGGCGGTGCTGGAGTTCGGTTCGGCAACCGTTTTACCGTTAAGTACCTCGTTGACAATATGCATCACATCGCTGTAGTCGTTTATATCTGCCATACGTACTACAGCGGAGGAATTGTCACGACATACCTGAATTCTTGTGGGATAAAACTCTTCAAGAGAGGGCAGCGTAGTATTTTCGTTGTAATACACTCCGAAGATTCCGTAATAATCCTCTGCCAGCCATTCGCTTGTGCTCATGCCGGTAATGGGATACATATAATTTCCGTCAAGCTTTCCGTATGGCTTTTGGGTGTAGGATACGGGTTCATAATTCTGTGGAGCGGCGAGATAGGTAATACCGTTTTCGTCGTCGATATATTTACCGTTGACGTTCTCTATCTTTACATAATGCGGGAGAGAGGCGATTATTGCAATTACGATGACGGCTGTCACACATATTGCCGAAATAAGGATAATAACATTTCTTTTCCGTGCTTTTTTCTGTTTATGCAGTGCCTTGCGCTCCGCAAGAAGCTTCTTGTTCTGAATTCTTTTACTCAAAATAAACCTCTCAGTACCCGAACTGACCGCTTAAGCTGTCATCATCGGTGATCCAATCGGAAACCTCGATTATCCTGTACTTGTCAGGAGTATCTCTGACAATAACCTTTTCAATTCCCGCGTTGATAACCTGTCTTTTGCACATTGCGCAGCTTGAGGTACCGGGAATCAGTTCTCCGCTCTGTGGGTCAACAGAAGCCATATACAGTGTAGAGCCGATCATTTCTTCTCTTGAAGCCGAGATAATAGCATTGGCTTCCGCGTGTATGGAGCGGCACATCTCATACCGCTCTCCGCGAGGGATGTTCAGCTTGTCCCTCATGCAGAACATAAGGTCGGAACAGTTTTTTCTTCCTCTCGGGGCACCGTTATAGCCTGTTGACACGATACAATCGTCTTTTACGATGATCGCGCCGTAATGCTTTCGGAGACAGGTACTTCTTTTCGCCACGGTTTGGGCAATATCAAGATAATAGTTGATTTTTGAAACTCTTTCCATAATATTCCTCACGAATTACAGTGTTTTTACAAATTCCTTGAGAAATGCAGTAAATTCCTCTCCGATTTCAGGGTGCTTTACCGCTTGCTCGACATTTGCCGTCATGAAGCCAAGCTTTGAGCCCATATCATAGCGTTTTCCTTCAAAATCGACTCCAATCATACCGCCGCTTCGGCAGGTTACTTTCATAGCATCGGTAAGCTGGAGTTCTCCTCCGGCTCCGGGCTTTGTAACCTCGAGAATGTCATATATTTCCGGCGTGAGAAGCACCCGACCGAGGATTGAATAATTTGTCATGATTTCTTCCGGCTTTGGTTTTTCAATCATGTCATATATTTTGTAGCGGTTTTTGTCCAGCCTGTCCATTCCCATGGTGCAGTAGCGGCAGACCAGCTCGGGCGGAACCTCTTTGATTCCGGCGACCGGCATCCCGTATGCTTCATAAGCTGAGATAAGCTGAGCGCAGACGGGCGTTTCCGAAAAGATAATGTCGTCTCCGTAGAGTACGACAAACGGATCGTTTCCCGTAAAAGATTTCGCTTTATAGATCGCGTGTCCGAGCCCCTTTGCTTCATGCTGGCGCAAAAAGGTGATATTGGCAATTTC
>USPP01000107.1 GCA_900556615.1 uncultured Eubacteriales bacterium | reverse complement strand
CGACACGATGGGTAATTTTGATATCGTCTGCCGCGTAAACGGCGGCGGATTCTCCGGACAGGCAGGCGCCATTCGTCACGGTGTTGCAAAGGCTCTGCTCCAGGCTGATGCCGCATACCGTCCCGCCCTCAAGAAAGCTGGACTTCTCACCCGCGACCCTCGCATGAAGGAAAGAAAAAAATACGGTCTCAAAGCCGCACGCCGTGCGCCTCAGTTCTCAAAAAGATAATCCGCAAGCTTCTCACGACTATCGAAAGCCTTTATTTTCGGTTTTGGGGGAGTTGTCAGTTGGGCAGAATTGCTGTCAAACGTGTGCAGTAACACACAAGCGACATAATTCTCAATTTAACAAGAGTTTTAAAGAGATGTTTTTCTCTACAAAAGAAAAACATCTCTTTCTTTTTTGATCTTAAGGCAGTGCACGGCTAACGCCTTTATTGTGCGGTATTGCCTTAAATTTTGTTGATTGCATTTATAAGCTCCTCAATATCCAAAGAATATAAATTCTTTCGGTAAGCGTCTTCGACCGGCGTGTCCTACAATCATTTTAATTGTGGTTTAGTCGATTTTTGCTTCCGCAAATATTGATATACAAGTATGTCGTCAGCAATGCGGAGTTTGCTCAAGTCCCAGATTTGTCATAAGCGGTAAGAAATAACTATCATAGTAATTACGGCATCTGAATCTTCCCCATTTTCTGTATGTAAATAATCACTCGTACAGAAATGCGCCACATTCCTGTGTGTAGTTATGAACAAAAGATAAAAATTATTTTATTTTTGCTTGATTTTTTTAATAAGATAGTGTACAATAAATAATAATTCATCGGAGGCAAGTAATTCAGAAGAAATTGTAAGCCGGATAAGATGATAGGTTGAGATACCTATTAGTCTTATCTGCTTTTTTGTTTTTGTTTATATGGAGGAAATTCAAAATGGAAAAGGATTTAACAAAAGGAAGCATTAAGAAACATTATTTTACATATCTTACGGCAGCTTTTGGAAGTGCTCTGATAAGCTCTATTTATGGTATGGTGGATTCGGCAGTTGTTGGGCATTATGCAGGCCCTGATGGATCGGCAGCCCTTGCTATCGTTATGCCTATATGGACAATTATTTACGCACTTGGTCTACTTATCGGAATTGGCGGCTCTGTTGCCTATGGATTTTATAAAGGACAAGAAAAAACAGATAAAGCAAATGCATATTTTACACTTTCGCTACTTGTTACGGGCATAATAAGTATATTGTGTTGGGTTGCTATTTGCGCATTTGATGATGAACTTCTCTATCTGTTCGGTGCTGATGATAAGCTATTATCTCTTGCGAAAGAATATTTAACGCCTGTGAAATATGCTATACCTGTATTTCCCTTTACGCAAATGTTGGCAGCTTTTTTAAGAAATGACAATGCACCCAGCCTTGCAACAAAATCTGTTTTGTTTGGTGGAATATTTAATGTTGTTGGCGACTTACTTTTTGTGTTTGAATTTGATATGGGAATGTTCGGCGCAGGACTTGCAACAGCACTCGGTGCAACTCTTTCAGTCATAGTAATGCTTACACACTTTTTCGACAAGAAAAACACATTGAAAATTACACGCATTTATGGTCAAATCCACAAAACAAAAGTGCTTACTATAAACGGCTTTTCAGCATTTCTCTCCGATATATCAATGGGCGTTGTTTCAATGCTTTTTAACAGACAGATAATGAAATATTTAGGCAGTGATGCTTTGGCAGTATTTGGCGTTATTACGCAAATGACCGCCTTGGTACAATGTTCAACCTATGGAGCAGGACAAGCAGCACAGCCTATCCTTTCAAATAATTTTGGGGCAAATTTAACAAAACGAGTAAAAGAAACCAATAAATACGGCATACTGACAGCAATTGTTTTCGGTATTGTTTGGACAATGATTGTTTTGACCATTCCGAATGGTGTATTAAAAGTGTATATGTCTCCAACAAAAAGCGTTTTGCAAATTGCACCTGATATCATGAGAGTTTACGGACTTTCTTATTTATTCCTGCCGCTTAACATTTATTCGACTTACTATTTTCAGTCGATAATGCGTTCCAAAACAGCTTTGATGGTATCAGCAGCAAGAGGACTTATCCTGTGTGGAATACTTGTGTATTTATTGCCTTTTGTCTTTGGAAGTACGGCAATTTGGTGGGTTATGCCGATTGTAGAAATTATTGTTGCTATATTTGTGATTTTTTCGATGGGCGAGAAGAAACTGAATATATAGCAAAATTTACAAAGATTGTAACGCAGTAGAAACTCATTTTTGAGGATGGAAACATAAAATATTACCTTGCTAATTCATCATTTGCAGACCGCATAAAATGGGCGTTTTTTAAGGCAACACCGCACAATTACCGGCTAACGCCTTTATTGCGCATATGCTTGCATCTTTTCCGTCAGAAGCCGCTCTTGACTCCTCAATTTGTATTGTCTGAGAAATAATCCGGCGCTGCAACTGCACAGCAATCATTGTGCGGTGTTGCCTTAAAAATTCCGAAACCGTCTCGTGATATGCCCCCAAAAGTTAGACACTTTTGGGGGCATATCATATATATATCTATTAAGAATTTTTGCTGAGAATGACGGGAAACCAATCGAATCGGCTTTACGCAGTGATTTTTATCGATACCCTTGATACCCTTATTTCAAAAAAATCGAAATGTCGATTATATTTACCAGATTCAGGGCAAATATTGCCGTTATAAGAACAGTATATACCGCTTTTTCCTTCAGGTGAAGCTTTTCAATAACAAACTGCAAGCCTTTTTGAAAGAGGGGTATAAAAGCCCATGCAAAATAAATGCTGAACAACGGACTTGCATGGACGCTCCATTGAAATCCAACAAAAAGGACAAACGCGGAAACCGTCCAAACAGCGCATAATCTTGTAAAATGCTCTTTACGGCTCACAATAACTCCCAATACCATGAATACAAAAATGATAACACCGAGCAGCGAAATTTTGCCCAAAACATCGGTCCATATATATTTTCCCGCACTGTTTTCTGAACTGATTCCGAGAAAAGCACCATGCACCAGGTTCGTAAAAGAGTTCAGGCATTCTCTTATTGAAAGGCTTTTCAAACCGAAACGCTGCGCCATTGATGAAACTTCATCAAGAAGAATTCTCGGAACCAGCAAATGTATTCTGCCGGTACATACAAGGAACATTACACCGACAGCAAAGGTACGACCTATTCTTAAAAGCTTTTGGAAAATATTCTCCTTTATAAGCAATTCATCGGCAAAGAGGAAAACACTCGTCGGCATTGTACCAACAGCAGCAATAAGATAAGGCTCTGCCCCTCTTTCTTTTCTGCAGAGACGATAAACATACAATACAAGAAGAAAAACACATATCTGATATTTTTCGAAAAAAGCCGAAAAAAGCAGCATCGGCAATGACACCAACCAAAGCGGAAATACATATTGGCTCTTCGACAGCTTTCCGATCATGATTCCCGTCAAAAGCAAAAACTGAATATTGATCAGTTGGACGCAGGCAACGCACATTACATCAAGCAGCTGCGCCGGAGCAAATAATTGCAGTAAAGACCGTACAACAGACCATATCGGAAAAGTAATCACACTCATAGCGGGATGACGTATATCATAATAATAGAGCTTGGGAAAAATACTTTTTGAGCAATACCCGGAGTCAATGGAATATACAACATCAAATTGCGTATACCATTTGGAATTTGTTGCGTAAAGAATAAGCACAGCGGCAGATAAAAAAATCGCAGACAGAAGATATAATCTTTTCTCACTGCTGCTCATCTCGCTCCACAATTCCGAAATAAAACGGCTCGCTTTATCAAAAAGCATAACCGTCAGATAAAAAAGAGCAGGCATTGTAAAAATTCTCAGCCATAGCACAAAAGGATAAAAAGAAAACTGCCATTTTCCGATATCCGGAATGCCGGGCGTATGATGCATCGCCACGACAAGAATAACAGCAACAGCAAGCGATAAAACAGACACGCCCGGATGTGATTTTATATACGATATATTCTCTCTCCAGGTCTTTCGGATGAAAAAAAGTGCAAATAAAAAAGACAGAGCAACCGTAAATATAATATACCATTTTTGAAAACGTATTATCAAATAAAAAGAAAGAAGCGAAAAAGAACAGGCAAAAGGCACCCATGCGCCCCATTGTAAAAAATTCTTTTTTTGATTTGTTTGAGACATCGTTTACTCCTTTAAAATCAATTTCTTTATAAATATAAACATTCAGGTATCTCTAAAAATTCAATGTTCCCAAACGGAAATCGGCAGTCAAAACAACAATTCCGCAGACAGCGTATCCATCCGTCAAGGATTTTTGTGATGAATAACGGAAAATAGATCAAGCCGGATTGGGACAGTGAATTTTTAGAGCCCCCCTTCAATCTGAGCGTTATTTTCAACAACAGAATAAAAGCGCCTCAAACTCAGGAATTTTCCGAAAATTTGCCGTCAGAATCAAAAAATCTTCCATTCGGAGATTTTCCCTTTTTTAACCAAAAAAGCCCTTTCCGCAAGCGATGCAAGCGGCTGATCCGTCAAGGAATCCGAATAAAAGCAAGCAATGCTTTCACCGGGATAACAAATGAAAAAACGATCTGCCTTTTCCTTTCCTTTACAATTTTTTCCAACAACCCTTCCGGTATGCGGATCTATATATGTAGCAATCGGATCGGAAACACCAAGCGTTTTGCACACTGGCGCAAGAAGAAACTCGGGAGAAGCGGATATGATAACGTCGCTTTTCTCTTTCCCAAGAAGATACCATTTTTGAATCTTTATATAATTTTTCTCCCAAAAGGCGGAAACATATGCCGGCACATCGATTTCGGAAAGAAAAGAAAAAAAGCGTGATTTCATTTCCGCATCGTCAATCCTGTGAAAATACCACAGCAAAATTCCCCTTATCTGTCTGAATATATATTTTACGATACGCGGATGTTTGAACAGGCAATACAAATAAAAATCGATTGTGCTGTCTCCTTTATATATCGTTTTGTCAAAATCATAAACATTCATTGTTATTGCCTTACAAATAGAGAATAATGAACATAGCTGCCAAATATATCACGCAAAGAGCAAGAAGCACCTTATCGTGAAGTAATATCTCCACAGGATCTCCGTCGGAATTTCCTTCTACATTCATACTGTATTTCATCGTTATCAAAAGAACAATCGGAACCGTAAAAACAAGATAATTACTGTCATACAAAAGTGCCGTATCCTTATCCATGCTCCAAAGGGCATAGAATACATTGGCAAGCGCCAGACACATATACATATTTTTGTCAAGAAAATCGGAGGAATAGTTTTTAAGCACCTTTCGCGTCTCTCCGCCCTCGCTTCTTCGCAGCTCATTTCTCCTTTTCCCCAAAGCACAGTAGAACGCAACGGAAATCACAGTAAGATAAAGCCAATTTGAAACGGTAATACCGGATATCGCAGCACCGTACATAATACGAATCAGAAAGCCCGCGGTAAGAAGCGTTATATCTACAATCGGAATGTTCTTAAGTCCAAAACTATATGCAATATTTATGGCAATGTATAAACCAAGCATAAGAGTAGACTGCAGACGGAATGCAGCAAAATTAAACGCAGCAGCGGCAGCCAGCATACCAACAGAAAGAATCAAAGCGCTTTTTACCGAAATCGCTCCGGAAGCAATCGGACGCCTGGACTTTACGGGATGCAGACGGTCCCGGTCTCTGTCACGTATATCGTTAATAATATATATAAACGAGGATACCATACAAAAAGCGAAAAAGCCCAACAGACTCGGTACAAATTTATCTTTCTGAAAAATTTGACCACTGCATGCGACGGCCGCAAATACCAAAAGATTTTTTATATAGTGATGTACCCGTATCAATTTCAGATAAGATTTTAACAAAGCCTGCAGTAATTCATCACGGTCAATTTTACGGATGAGACTACGGGCGTTATTATGTGTTGTAATATAAGTTGGATCTTCAGATAGAATGTATCC
>USPP01000106.1 GCA_900556615.1 uncultured Eubacteriales bacterium | reverse complement strand
CGTGCTTCGGGCAGTAAGATATGTGAGATATCATGCCGATGAACTCGGAATCGATCCCGATAAGATCGCGGTTCTCGGTTTTTCAGCAGGAGGACATCTTGCTGCTTCTGCACTTTGCGGCTTTGATTACGGCAGAGAAGACGGAGATGAAACAGACAAAGTAAGTTCAAGACCGGATGCGGTGATACTAAGTTATGCCGTTATCACTCTCGGAAAATACACTCATGCCGATACGAGAAATAATCTGATAAAAGGACTGCCGGATGAGGCGGAGCTTGAACGTCGTTTTTCGGGAGAGCTTGCGGTTAAAAAGGATACGCCGCCATGCTTTATCTGGCATACACAGAACGACGACGCTGTTCCCGTACAGAACTCGCTTCAGCTCTATAATGCGCTTTGCGAGAAAAAAATACCTGCGGAGCTACATATCTTTCCGTTCGGACCGCATGGACTCGGTCTTGCTGAGACTGTTCCCAATGTGGCTCAGTGGTCGTCTCTTCTCGGAAATTGGCTTAAGCTTACCGGATTTGTTAAATAATTCTTGAAAAATTCACAAAACCTATTGCATTATTTCAAAAGATATGATATAATGCTTGTATAGTAAGATCAGGAGTTTAAGAGTAGGTTCGCGCCTACTCTTAAACTTTTGTTCGGGCAGCATTTATCTGAAAGGAAAGGATTAGCGGATGTCAAATTCCCGTAAAAACATTGCGGAAACGGTAACGGAAATAATTAAGCCATATGTGGAGGCTCAGGGCTGTTCTCTTTGGGATGTTGAATACGTGAGAGAGGGAGCAAAACAGATTTTGAGAATTACAATCGACAGGGAGGACGGAGTGGATATCAATCATTGCGAGGCGGTTCACCGTGCGATTGATCCTGTTCTTGACGAGACTGATCCTATTCCGGTTCAGTATTATCTTGAGGTTTCTTCCCCCGGAGTTGAACGTGAGCTCAGACTTCCGTTTCATTTTACCTATGCGGTCGGTCAAAGTGTCGATTTAAAATTTTACACAGCAATTGACGGTGTAAAACAGCTTACGGGAATCCTTACGCATTTTGATGCCGACGCCAAAAGCGTTGAGATGGAGGGGAAGATTATACCGCTTGATAAAATATCTAAGGCAAACATCCATTTTAATTTTGATGATTAATATTCCATATAAACCGGAGGAAATGAAAAAATAAAATGAATACCGAATTTTTTGAAGCACTTGATCTGCTTGAAAAACAGAAGGGAATCCCTAAGGAATACATGCTTGAAAGAGTGGAAGCGGCGCTTCTCAGCGCTTTTAAACGGGATCAGGGAGGAAACGGGAATGTGCGGATTGTTCTGGATCCCGTAAAAAAAGATGTCAGAATGTACCGACAGTACGATATCGTTGAGGAAGTCGAAAATCCCCAGACGCAAATGACGCTTGAGGAAGCCCGTAAGCTCAATAAGCATTATAAACTCGGCGGAGTTGCTGAGGAAGAACTGAAAATGAAAAATTTCAGGCGTTTAAGCGCTCAGACCGCCAAACAGGTTATCATTCAGGGAATCAGAGAAGCGGAACGCGGAATGATGATCAAGGAATATGAAGAAAAGAAGGAAGAAATCATCACCGCTACCGTTATGAGAACCGACGAGCTTACCGGAAACATTACGGTGGATACCGGAACCAGTATAGCAACTCTGGTAAAGAGTGAACAAATTCCCGGCGAGCACTTTAATGACAACGACAAAATCAAGGTTTTTGTTACCGAGGTAAAAAAAGAAACAAAAGGACCGCTTGTTACCCTGTCAAGAACGCACCCGGGACTTGTTAAACGTCTGTTTGAGCTTGAGATACCGGAGATACAGGACGGAACGGTTGTGATCAAAGGGGTTACAAGAGAGGCGGGTTCAAGAAGCAAGGTGGCGGTTATGTCAGTTGATGAGAGCGTTGATCCGGTCGGCGCCTGTATCGGAGCCCGCAGTATGAGAATAGGAAATATACTGAAGGAACTCGGAGGAGAAAAAATCGATATAATCAAATACAGCGAGATTCCGGAGGAATATATAAGCGCGGCGCTGTCTCCCGCTAAAATAAACGAAGTGGTGATCGATGAAGAAAGAGTATGCCGAGTATTTGTTGATGCGGATCAGCTTTCTCTTGCCATCGGAAAGGAAGGGCAGAACGCCCGTCTTGCTGCAAGGTTGACCGGCTTTAAAATTGATATCAAGGTCAATCAGTAAGGAGTCAAATAGTAAATGACAGGAAAGAAAATACCCGAGCGCAGATGCGTAGGATGCGGGATATCTTTTCCCAAAAAAGACCTGATAAGAGTTGTCAGACTTCCGGACGGCGGAACATCGCTTGATTTTACCGGGAAAAAGCCGGGCAGAGGGGCTTATCTATGTAAGAATATCGAATGTCTGAAAAAGGCAAGAAAGGCAAGAAGGCTGGAACGCAATCTTAATATCTCTATATCGGAGGATATCTATGATGCGCTTGAAGCCGAGCTTCAGAAAAATGCCGGAGAACACTAATAAATTCGATGCGCTTCCCTCCTTTGCGGCAGAAAAGATAAAGAACGAAAAGATTCTCTCGCTGCTGGGATTTGCAATGAGAGCGGGGAAGCTTTTATGCGGAACGGATAAGGTTTGTGACGAGATAAGGAGGCATGGCTGTCCGGATCAGAGCGAAGCCCGTGCGAGACGTCGTGCCGGTGTTGTGATAATTGCAAAGGATGCTTCCGACAACACAAAAAAACGGATTGTTAATGCTTGCAAATATTATAATGTCAGCTTTATAAAAAGCAATATTTCCTCTGAGGAGCTTGCGCAGCGTACCGGAAGGAGTTCTGCCGCTGCGGTTTGCGCGACTTTTGATCACGGCTTCTCGGCGGGAATCATCAAAGCCGCCGGTGACTCGACAGACAACGGACTCGATAGGTCTGAACGATCGTGAAAGGATTGGTTACAGAATGATAAATAATCAAAAATATAAAATCAACACCATGGCAAAGGACCTGAACATGAAGAGCAAAGATTTGCTTGACCTGTTCACAAGTCTTGGAATGACAAACAGAAAATATTCCTCTGTCGTTGAAAACGAGGAGTTTAATTTAGTTTTGGAAGCAATTACATCAAAGAAGCAAATTGCCAATTTTGATGATTATATGAACGGAAAGGCAACCATCGAAAGAAAAAAGGATGAGCCGGCAAAAGCAGAGACGGTCATTGTAAACAGTTCAAAACCCGATACCAAGGAAATAAAAAATATGCCCAAGCCCTCGGTCGGAGAAAAAAAACAAGCGGAATCCTCAGTAAAGAAGCAAGCTTCACCTGTTGCCTCAAACGGAAAAAGTACACCGCAGGAAAAACCGTCTTCGGAGGACGTTTCGGATACAAAGCTGCCGATCTCTGAAAAACGGAATGAAAATATTCCGGCACAGAATAAGCCGATAAGCGAAGATAAGAATTCGGCGGAAAAGAAAAATATACAGAAGACAGGCGTTGAGGAGCAGATTCCTGCCCATAAAAATGCCGATAAGCGTCCGATCTCAAAAGCTGCGTCAAGATTTGAAAAAAAGCCGGAGTTCGGTCAGCAGAAGGATAAGAAAAATAAGGAAAGGGAAGCAAGGAAACCCGCCCGACCGCAGCAGCCGCAGAAGCCTGCTTTTCAGATCGGCAGCAGGGCTGAGCAGAATGGTTCGGTTATCGTGTCCGGAAGCGATAGCCGCGTAGGAAAAACAAGAATCGTCGATACCAGGACAAACGATGTTGATCTCTCAAAATATGACGAAAAGCTTGAAACCTTTATTGCCACCGATTCAAAAAGAAATGATTTTGCTCCGGAAAGACAGAAGCTCAAAAAACAGAATAATCAGCGCTCACAGTATCAGGGAAAGAATGATAAGGAAAAGCGTGCTATGGAAAGAATGAAACAGCTTGAGCTTGAAAAGGCACGCAAGCAGCAGCTTGTTGTTTCCATTCCCGATGAAATTGCGGTTGGAGAACTCGCAGTGAGGCTTAAGGTCACAGCTTCCGAGGTTATAAAAAAGCTTATGCTTCTCGGAGTAATGGCGAACGTAAATCAGATAGTCGATTATGATACCGCTTATCTTGTCGCTGATGAACTCGGCGCCAAGGTTAACCATGAGGTGACGGTAACGATTGAAGAAAAGCTTTTCGATGAAACAGAGGACAGTGAGGATAATCTTCTTCCGAGAGCACCGGTTGTTGTAGTCATGGGGCATGTTGACCACGGAAAGACTTCTATTCTCGACGCTATTCGCCATGCAAATGTCACTGCAGGCGAGGCGGGCGGTATTACGCAGCATATCGGTGCGTACAGAGTCAATATTGACGGTCAGCCGATAACCTTCTTAGATACTCCCGGGCACGAGGCGTTTACCGCTATGCGTGCCAGAGGAGCGAAAGCCACGGATATCGCCATACTTGTAGTAGCTGCCGACGACGGAATTATGCCCCAGACCGTTGAGGCAATAAACCATGCGAAGGCTGCCGGACTTGACATTATTGTCGCAATCAATAAGATGGATAAGCAAGGGGCAAATCCCGATAATATCAAGCAGGAGCTTACGAAATATGATCTTGTTCCCGAGGAATGGGGCGGAGATGTTATTTGTGTTCCGGTATCGGCGCTTCAGAAAAAGGGTATCGATAATCTGCTTGAAAGCGTGCTTATCGTTGCCGAAATGAAAGATCTTAAAGCCAATCCGAACCGCAGGGCAAAGGGTATTGTGATTGAAGCTAAGCTGGATAAGGGCAGAGGTCCTGTCGCTACCGTGCTGGTTCAGAACGGAACGCTTCATAACGGAGATACCATTATTGCGGGAACTGCGGTGGGACGTGTCCGTGCAATGAAGGATGATAAGGGAGCTAATGTCGTTGAGGCAGGTCCTTCTGTACCGGTTGAGATAATCGGTCTTTCCGATGTGCCGACATCCGGCGATGAATTCAATGCCGTAGAGGATGAAAGAATGGCAAGGGAGCTTGCCGATAAGCGTCGTCAGAAGCTTCGCGATGAGGAATTCAGTGCCAATGCCAAGGTAAGCCTTGACGATTTGTTTGCACAGATTTCCGATGGCGCAAAGGAACTCAAGATTATCGTAAAAGCGGATGTTGTAGGTTCTGCTGAGGCTGTTAAGAGTTCTCTTGAAAAGCTTTCAAACAATGAGGTAAAGGTTAAAATTATTCATTCTGCCGTCGGCGGAATAACCGAGGGAGATGTTATGCTTGCCTCTGCTTCCAATGCTATTGTTGTCGGATTTAATGTCCGTCCCGACAAAAACGCGCTGGATACTGCCGAGCGTCAGAAAGTAGATATTCGCACCTATCGTATCATTTATCAGTGTATCGAGGAGATTACTGCCGCCATGAAGGGAATGCTCGCGCCTGTATTTAAGGAAGCGCTTCTCGGTCATGCCGAAGTCAGACAGACGATCAGGGTTCCCAACGTCGGAACGATTGCCGGTTGTTATATCCTTGACGGAAAGGTTACAAGAAAGGGACTTGTCAGAGTTCTTCGCGACAGCGTGGTTATTTTTGAGGACAAAATCGGGTCTCTCCGCCGTTTCAAGGATGACGTTAAAGAGGTAGCGGAAGGTTACGAGTGCGGTATCGGGCTTGAAAAATTCAATGACATCAAGGAAGGCGACATCCTTGAAGTATATGAAATGGTCGAACAGAAGATATAATGGCGTGACATGCCGAAAACCGGCGATGAGTGTCGCAATGATTGGTTTTCGGGCATTGCAGAAAATTCCGGACGGAGTAAAATGCTGCTGCATATTTTTCCGTCCGGTCTGACGAAATAGTTTTTTCCAGCATTTCACAGAATATTCAGCGGCTTACGGCCGGAAAGGGAATCAAATGAGCGGCTGTGAGTTTTTGCCGATTAACAGAGAAGAGATGCTTATCCGCGGATGGGACGCACCTGATTTTGTCTATGTTTCGGGCGATGCCTATGTTGACCATCCTTCTTTTGGACATGCGATCATATCAAGAATATTAGAATCCCATGGATATACTGTGGGAATCATTTCACAGC
>USPP01000105.1 GCA_900556615.1 uncultured Eubacteriales bacterium | reverse complement strand
TATTGAGTTTGCAGGACGCAGCCCTCTTGCACGGCGCGCCTCATTTATCGGGTGATGATTCAGTATATCATAGCTTTTTCTGATCAGTGCTGCATATGGTTCAACCGGCATGTTATCCCGAACGCCCTTTCCGGGGAAATCGTGCGGACGGCTGAAATTTCCGTACTCCGGAGGATTGTGCCATATCATGCAGTGACGGTAGCTGACGCCGGAATAGAAGGTGCGGTCTTCGGTGCCGAACGCCTGTTCAAGAGCCTTTATCAGCTCAGCGGCTTCCTCCGTGGTGATTTCATCGGCACTGTGATCAATCATGATTTTATCGTCATAGCTTGCCTCGCCTTCGGAAACCGTGACAACGTTACAGCGAAACGCAATGTCTCCCGGCTTCATATCAAGGCCCATAGACATCGCTTCCAGGGGCGAACGCCCCTTTGAGTATATTTTCGGATCATATGAGAGAATGGCAAGGTTTGCGGTATCGCTTTCCGGAACCATATCGGACGGTACGTTTGAAACGGTTCCGACAAGCGAATTTTTAGCAAGGCGGTCAAGTGTCGGTTTATCTGCAGCTTCAAGAGGTGTTTTTTTCCCGAGAGCCTCAATCGGATAGTCTGCGGCTCCATCGGGTATTAATACAAGGTATTTCATTTTCATTTTCCTTTCGTCAGAGGAGATATGCTGTATGGAAGCAAGCTGTCGTTCGGAGAATCTATTGCCAACGCTTTCTCGTTTTCCGCGCATCTCATAACGATACATATTTTTATTGAATACTGTATTATACCATATCGCAGAGAATTATACAAGAGAGGTGAAGCAAACAAATTTAAAATTTTAATGTAATAATAATTTTATTCGTCCCGATTTCACTTGACGAAAAACTATCGGGATATTATAATATGAATAGTATAACCGTATGCGGAATATGCCGTTTCAGCAGCGGAATTATGATGTCCAGAAAAGAGCGGCATATTATCCCGCATTACAAGTACAATTGAACCGAATGAAAGGCGTGACTGATTATGAAGAAAGCTTCTCTTGAGTATGCAAAGGAAGCATATAAAATTGAAGAAGAATGTATAAGGGGGCTTCTTGGCTGTTTCGATGAGGAACAGTTTTCCAAAGCTGTGGAATTGCTCTGTGCTGCGGAGCGCATAGGTACCTCGGGCTGCGGACACTCGGGAATTATCTGTCAGCATTTTTCGCATTTACTTTGCTGTATAGAGCGTCCGTCAAGATTCATCTCCCCTGCCGAGGCAGTACACGGCGCGACCGGCTTTCTCCGTGCCGGTGATGTAATGGTCTTTGCGTCAAGAGGAGGAAAGACGACGGAATTACTTCCTATTCTTGATATCTGTAAAAAGAAAAATGTCAGGGTTATTACCGTTACCGAAAATACGGCATCGCCGCTTGCCGTGGGAGCCGACGCGGTTTTGAAAATGTATGTGAACCGTGAAACAGATAAATATAACTCACAGGGAACCACCTCCACAACGGCGCTTTGCGTAATCTTTCATGCGCTTCAGGCGGCGATTATAGAAGAAACAGGCTATCGGAACGAACAGTTTGCCGTTATTCATCCCGGCGGAGCGGTAGGGGAGAGATTGAACGGAAAATAGCGAATAAAATTCGTATATGATAAAAAATATAACGGACAGAAATATAACGGTATTGTTATATTTCTGTCCGTTATTTCATTTTACAAATAAAACCGGAGCGCTTATTTTTTGCGCATTTGAAAAGATTGTTACAATTGATTGGAAAAGATAAGCGCTGGAGGAAAGGATTATGTGGATAATGCCGTATTTTTTATTAATGTCTTTTCTACATATATTCGAATATTATTCGGCATTATTATTGTTGACTTTGCACTATGGATATGATAAAATCCAAAGTATAGATCAGAGAACCGAGAAGTTATTGTGGTATTTTATTCCTGAAAGCTTTTCGGATAGCGATCGGTATTTCAGATATATTTATTAAGGAGGCAGGTAAAATGAAAAGATTTTTAGCGGTAATTCTTGCAGCGGCAGCGATAACTGTTACAGCAGCGTGCGCAGATTCCGGTAAAAAAGGGACTTTAGACTCAAGTGGAACGGCAGAAGCCGTTACCAGCGAAGGCAAAACCGAAGAAACGGGAACTTATTTGCAGAGTAACCTTCCCGAGGGACTTGATTTCAACGGCAGTACGGTAGTCATCCATACGAGAGGCGACTATAACTCTGTTGACGAAATATTTGTAGAGGATACCTCTAATCAGGTTTATGAGGCCATCTATAAAAGAAATTCAAATGTTGAGGAAAAGCTCAAGGTTAGAATCGAAGTTTTTAAATCGGCGGGATGGGATTCCTACTATACCGAAGCGAATTCTCAGCTCCGCGCCTCCGTGAGCAGCAATGACGCGGCGTTTGATATAATTTCCGGTTGGCAACCGTGTATTCCGGAGCTTGCCGCCGAGGGGCTTATGACTGATTTAAACACGGTTCAATACATCGGAACCGGAATGCCATGGTGGACACAGTCTCTTGTGGAGGAACTCACAGTCGGAGGAAAACTTCATTTTGTTACAGGAGATATCTCCGTACTCACAATGCTCGGTTCGATGCGAGTTTTTGTCTGCAACAAAGCGCTTTCCGACGATAGCGGCATACCGAATCTCTATGAAACGGTTAATAAAGGCGAGTGGACGATTGATTTTGTCTCGCAGCTTATAAAGGATATGTATAAGGATAACGGTGATTCGCAGGTAGATGAGAAAGATACCTTTGGGCTTCAGATGGGCTGTGCGAATGACGTGGATGCTTTTATCGCGGCGTCGCTTGTCAAGATGTCGGTGAAGGACGATAATGGAATACCGTATCTTGATATGCCGGTTAATCAGATGAGCAGCCTTATCGATAAGCTCTATGATCTTATGTACGAGAACCAAGGAACCTATGTAACCTCCGCCGATGCTGCGGATACCGCTTTTGCCATGATGCAGGAAAACAGGCTTCTGCTGGCGCCGTTTCCGGTGGATACGCTCAGAATAGCTTTTAACGATCTTAAATCGGATTTTATGGTGCTTCCTTATCCGAAGCTTGATGAAAATCAAAAGGAATACGGGACAAGAATCCAGGATGCGCTTCAGATATGGGGTATCCCGACGGATATCGTAGGCGATAAGCTTATGGCAGCTTCCGCAACACTTGAAGCTTTGGCATGTGAAAGCTATAATTCCGTTACACCGGTATACTTTGATAATGCTCTTAAGGGCAGATATACCCGTGATGAGGAATCCAAAGCGATGATGGATCTTATCAAGGATTCGGTATTTCTCAGCTTCGAAATGATCTATAACAATTACGTCGGGACCCCCTGCTATACTTTGCGCAATATGCTCGGAGGAAAAAGCAGAGATTTTATGTCCTATTGGAGTAAGAGAGAGACGGCGATAAACGATGCCTTCAATACGGTTGTTGAAAAGCTAATTGAACCGAATACGGCGGCATCATAAGTGATCAACCGGCGGAGCCGGGAAAACAATATATATTAAATTGGGAGGAAAATCAAATGAAAAAATTTTTAACGGCACTTCTTACGGCAGCGCTGCTCCTTACGATGCTGACAGTCGGCGTGGGAGCAAAGGACAACTCGGTATGGCTTATCTCAAAGGACGCGGTTCTCACGCTTCCGGCAGAGCTTACCAAGGGGTATACGGAAATCAATTCGGATATGTTTGATATGGATCTGAGCGGCTACGGATATCTTCATTTCAAGCTTATGTTTGCGGAAGACTACCATATAGAGTGGCAGCCGTCATGGGGCTATGTGATGCTGATAGATAACGCGGATGCGGTGGGAAAGTATGAATCCTCCAAGAATGTCGTTACTTCCAACATTGCGGAAACCAAGGACTACGAAGGCGGCACGTGGTATGATTTTACCCTGCCTTTCAGCAGCTTTAATGCTTACGGTGCGGGAAGCCAGCCAATCGCAGAGTGGACGGATACTGCCAAAATGCTGAGATTTGTCTTTATTAACGGTATGGGAAATCCGGAAATATCCGTAAAAGATATCTATATCAGTGTGAATGAAAACGACGCTGCTCCTGCGGAAAGCTCACAGAGCGGAGAAGAAAATAATCCTGGTTCTCCTGATACAGGCACAGGGTTCATGCTTACGGTAATGACGGCTTTGGTATCCTCTGCCAGTGCTGTATTCATCAGAAAAAAACGCAGATGATAGGATACCGTTTCCCGAACTGCCGCCTTACGCGGCAGTCCGGGAAAAAATCACTGTTTACGGAAAGCTTCAGATCAAAGGAGGTACCGTCGTATGGGAAGAATAACACATAGTAAAATAGCACGACTTGCGGGAGTGTCTCAGGCCTCGGTTTCAAAGGCTTTGACCGGAAGCCCAGAAATAAGCGATGAAACGCGGAAAAAAATACTGAAACTTGCCGCAGATAACGGTTATTTTGAGCAAAAGAAGCTAACGAGAAAAGTCAGTAGCAGACATTACAGACCTTATATTGCCATTGTGGTACCCGAGATCATCAGTATTAATTATGCGACAGAAGCTACAATGCTGGTCAGATCTCTTGACGCGGTAAACGCCAACGGCAGAGTATATATTTCCGACTTCGGCTCGGATAATTATAACCGAACCATTAATGAGATTCTTCAGAGTGAATATGCAGACGGGATTATTTCTTTTTATGATATTAATCCGGAGAGTGAAGTGAGTATTCCCTTTGTGTGCATCACGCAGTTTAATGTTGATCTGCCGTATAATTTGGTAAGCAGTAATCTGAAAGGTGGAATGAAGGCGGCGATAAAGCATCTTACCGATCTCGGGCATGAAAATATCGGTTTTATCGGCGAGATCAACACTATGCCGAAGGAAAAAATTTTTGTGAATACCATGAAGGAATTTGGGCTGAACCCCGAATTTATCTATTCCAATGATAACAGATTTGAGACGTGCGGTTACAGCGGAATACTGAAAATGCTCGATTCGGAGCATATGTTCCCGACCGCACTGATATGTGCATATGATGAAATCGCGTATGGGGCAATTAACGAGCTTAAGCTTTACGGTTATTCTGTGCCTGAGGATTTTTCAATCATCGGAATGAACGATGTTGTATTTTCAAAGGTAATGGAGCCAGAGCTTACATCGATTGTGCTTCACAGTGATGAGATGTGCGGAGAGGCAGTAAAGCTTCTGTGCGACGACATTCAGGGGGAACAAAAGGCAGCAAAGCATATAGAAGTGCAGTGCGATCTTGCGGTGAGAAAGAGTACCGCTAAGCCCCGTAAGGATATCATTATATAATATGAAATGTAAAAACACCAATAGAAAAACGATTTTTGGCGGCAATTGAAAAAGCAGACCGTTCCCAATCGGATTGTCAGACATCCGGATTCCGTATAAGGCGGAGGTAGGGCTTGACATGAAGCTTACAAAATCGGAGCCGGCTTTGCCGGCAGTATAAATAACATCTGTGCAATATAATTGCGCTCAGCAAGGAAAGTCTTTGATAGACAAGGACAGGGAATCAAATATGAACAATGGCGAAATGCTTATAGGCTGGTCGGAGGTGAGCATCACACCGAATAAACGTGTGGGACTCATGGGACAGTTTATAGAGAGAATATCAGAATATACCGAGACGGAGGTTACGGCTACCTCGGTAGCGATAAGCAGGGGAGAAGAAGCGGTTGTATTTTGCTCCTGCGACCTTGTCGGTGTGACAAGAGAACTTGTTTCGGCGGTGAGAGAGAAAATAACGGCTCGGGGAGGACCCGATCCCGATAAAGTTATAATAAATGCAACACATACCCATACATCGCTTCAGTATAAAAACGGGCTTGATACGTTGTCGTTCTCTACAGGGATTCTGGAAAGATATCTTCCGTATGAAAAAACGGAAAAGGTAACGGCGGAGGATGTAATGGGTGAAGAGGAGGCGTTTGATTTTCTTGCGGAGAGAATAGCTGTCTGTATAATGCGTGCATGGGAAAACAGGAGATCGGGCTATATCGATCTTGCTTTTGGGCGCGCAGCAGTC
>USPP01000104.1 GCA_900556615.1 uncultured Eubacteriales bacterium | reverse complement strand
GAATTACCAAATATCGAGATAATCTATATCCCCTGAAACCGTTCTCAAAAGAGGAGTGCCGTAATGTGATTGCACAGGTTGAGGGTTTTGCGGAAGAGTGTAAGCTTGAGCACGGGAGTCATATATTTTATTGTGCCGATGAGATGTATGTGAAGGGGGAAATGAAATTTCCCGACGGCAGGTATTATGAGGGCTATCCTCAGATAGAAAACGGCGTCGGAATGCTTCGCTCTATGGCAGACGAATTTATCGAGGCGATGGACGATATTGACGAGCTTGATCCCTTTCGTCCGCGCTCCTGCTCGATAGCAACCGGAGTTGCAGCTTACGGATTTATTTCTCTGCTTGTTGAGGAAATGAAAAAAAAGTGTTATAATCTTGACTGTGCGGTTTATGAGATAAAAAATGATTTCTTCGGAGAAAATATTACAGTAGCGGGACTTATTACCGGACGCGATCTGTATCGTCAGCTCAGAACAAAGCCGCTTGGGAAAATTCTTTTTCTTCCTTCGGTGATGCTCAGGCATGAGAGAGACCGATTTCTTGATGACACGACTCCGCAGTGGTTAGAGGAAAAGCTCGGCGTAAAGCTTGTATTTATCGATAGCGACGGATACGATTTCGTGTCTAAAATTCTGAAGCTATCCTGAATGGAGAGAGAAAATATATGAATATACCGGTTGTTGCAATAGTGGGACGTCCCAACGTCGGAAAAAGCACGCTTTTCAATAAGCTTACCGGAAAAAGAATATCGATTGTAGAGGATACTCCCGGCGTTACCCGAGACCGGATTTATCACGAAGCCGAGTGGCGCGGACGGCGTTTGATGCTTGTCGATACCGGGGGGATTGAGCCTCGCACTGACAGCATGATGCTTAAATATATGAGACGGCAGGCGGAGCTTGCCATTGAGACTGCTGATGTTATCGTATTTATGACCGACGTCAACGTTGGAATGACCGATGACGACAGGCAGATCTCTGCTATGCTCATGAGAAGCGGCAAACCGGTGGTGCTTGCCGTAAACAAGATCGATAAAATCGGTGATCCGCCTGCGGAATTTTACGAGTTCTATCAGCTTGGCTTTAAGGATGATCCAATAGCGCTTTCTTCCCTTCACGGAAGCGGGAGCGGAGATTTGCTTGACAGAGTTCTTGAGCTTTGTCCTGATGAAAAAACGGAAGAGGGCGAGCTTGAAGATGAAATGATTCGGGTTGCGGTCATCGGTAAGCCGAATGCGGGTAAAAGCTCTATCATAAATCGTATTCTCGGAAACGACCGTCTGATTGTTTCGGAAATGGCAGGAACTACGCGCGATGCTATCGATTCGGAAGTTGAAAATGAATACGGAAAATACGTTTTTATCGATACAGCCGGTATCAGACGTCAGAGTAAGGTTGAGGATCCCATCGAGAAATACAGTGTTCTTCGGGCAAAGCTGGCGGTAGACCGCGCGGATGTCTGTGTGATTATGATAGATGCAGAGCAGGGGATTACTGAGCAGGATGAAAGAATTGCCGGTATTGCGCATGAAGCCGGTAAACCGTCGGTTATCTGTATAAACAAGTGGGATCTTATCGAAAAAGATAATAATACCGTAAGAGAATTTACCGAAAAAATATATAAAGCACTGTCTTATATGACTTATGCGGAGGTTATCTTCCTCTCCGCAAAGACAGGTCAAAGGGTAAGCCGTATATTTGAGATGATAAACAAGGCTTACGAGCAGTCCAGACTCCGTATTACAACCGGCGTGCTCAATGATATACTAAACGACGCAACTGCAAGAGTACAGCCTCCGTCGGATAAGGGACGGTATCTGAAAATATATTATATGACACAGACTGCAATTCAGCCTCCGACATTTGTGATATTCTGTAATTCAGTCGAACTGTTTCATTTTTCATACAGGAGATATATTGAAAACTGTCTCAGGGAAATTTTCGGATTTAAAGGGACTCCGATCAAGCTGATAATCCGGGAGCGCGGGGAGGAACAGGTTTAATATGGATAGTTTGACTGTATTGAATGACACGGTTACACAGGCGGTGACGGAAGCGGTAACCGGAGAGGCGGCTCAGACCGGAGTATCCCTTTCGGAACTCATGTATAAGGGATGGCTGGGGCTGCTTGCAGAGCAGGGAAGACTGCCGGTAGCGGTGTGGGTGCTTGTAATCGTTTTATGCGCTGCGATCGGTTATTTTCTCGGAAGTATCAATTTTGCTGTCGTTATTTCGAAACTGAAGTTCGGTGACGATATACGAAAGCATGGAAGCGGAAATGCCGGCGCTACCAATATGTCAAGAGTTTACGGAAAAAGCGCGGGAATCGCTACACTTGCCGGTGATATCCTTAAAACCGTAGTTGCCGTTCTGATCGCAAGGCTTCTTTGCGGTGATGTAATTGCATATATGACCGGAATGTTTTGCGCTCTCGGTCATGCTTTTCCGTGCTACTATAAATTCAAAGGCGGCAAATGTGTTGCCGTTACCGCGGCGATGGCACTTACGCTTGAACCGCTCGCTTTCCTTTTCGCTTTTCTTGTGTTTGCCGTCATGCTGCTCGGAACCAAATATGTTTCAATGGCTTCTATCTCTGCGGCACTGATGTATCCTCTGATTTTATATAATATCATGGAGATGCGATACGGTCACGGGGATTTGAGAATCGTTTTTGTGCTTATTACCTGCGTGCTTGTGGTCTTTCTTCATAAGGAGAATATTAAGCGTCTCAGAGACGGCAAGGAAAACAAGTTCAAATTTAAAAAATCGGAAAAGAATAAAAATAAAGCTGAAAAATAACTTTTTTTCAAATTTCTATTGCAATTTTGTACATAATGTGATATACTGTTTAAGTATGAGTTCTTTAATGTAATTGATATAATTCGGATATATGGAGGTGTCTGTAATGGCAAAGTGTGATATCTGCGGAAAGGGCGTAACCTTCGGTCATAATGTTTCCCACTCAAACCGCAAAACCAACAGAGCTTGGAAGCCTAACGTAAGAACAGTAAAGGCTGTTGTCGGCGGAACAAACAAAACGATGCATGTATGTTCCCGCTGCCTGCGTTCGGGGAAAGTGACAAGAGCTAACTGATTTGTTTGAAGATGATTAAGGCAATCGTTTCGGATTATTATGAAAGGGTTTTTCCCTTTATTGAATGTTGAATATAGTACTTACCGACAATCGCGTATCCGGCAAATGCACAGAGGCACTTTTGACTCTTGGCTATGCTGCGGTACGCTTGCCTTCTTTTAAGGGGCTTTCTTCTCCGGTGGCGTCACATCCGGATATGCTGTGTATGAAGCTTCGTGACGGCAGTCTGCTTATAACAGAGGAATATTATTTTTCTGAAAAGAATTTTTTTGATAAGCTTGGCGTACCTGTAAGAACGACAGAGGAAAAACTTGTTCCGGAATATCCGGGAGATATTCTTTTTGACGCGCTTGCGGTCAACGGAAGAGTGTATGGGAAAAAGGGTTTTGTTTCTCGGTATATTTTAAGGGAAAATGAAGTGCTCGTACCGGTCAGGCAGGGATATGCGCGCTGCTCGGTCGCTATGCTCTCGGAGCGCTGTGCGGTAACCTCTGATCGCGGGCTTGCTTCTGTCCTGTCGGAGGACGGCATATCGGTTCTTTTGATACGTTCCGGATATATACGTCTTGACGGTTATAATACCGGCTTTATCGGAGGAGCGGGAGGCAGGCTCCGGGGCGGAGTCTATTGTTTTTTCGGTGATCTTATGGGGCATCCCGATGGGAAAGCGATTCTTGACTTTGCTGCCGATAATAAAATAAGCGCCGTATCGCTTTCGGATGAACCGCTGAGCGATTACGGCGCCTCCGCCGAATAACTCAAAAGGAAATTGAGTTATTCGGCGGAGGCTTCGGCGTCGGATTCTGCCGGTATTTCGCCTTCCTCCTCGATTCTCTTAAGCTCGTCAAAATAAGCGTTTATTACGCTTTCCTCAAGCATATGGCGGAAATCGGAATTGATGGGGTGGATAATATCTCGGTATGTGCCGTCCGGATTTTTTCTGCTTGGCATAACTATGAAAAACTTGTCCCTGGTGTTGATAACTTTGATGTCGTGAAGAGCCAGCTCGTTGTCAAAGGTAACCGATACAATTGCCTTCATCGGACCGTCATTTGAAAACGTTTTTCTGATTTTGATATCTGTGATCTGCATGGCAGGCCTCCGCTAAGAATATTTGAATTTAACTTATGATATAATTATATTGTTAGTTTATGTCTACACTTGAACGGAATGATTAGTTTTTGTTAAAATTATTTTGGATTTTTTGTTAATACCCAAAATACGAGAAATCATATTAATATGCAAACTGAAAGCAAAGTATTTTGCGGAGCTTCGGATTCAGGCTTTTCGCCCTTAATAAAATCTCTTTTTTAAAAGTTTTGCGGGTTTTCAGGGCTCTTTTTTCAAATAGCTCCTGAATGAGATTTGGGGCAAAGCCCCGATTTGATTTTATCTGCACTTTCTGTATCGTTCCGATATATGAAATGGTGTTTTGCACGGTTAGGAAAAGTCGTGCTGTAATTTATGCTTTGGTGATCGAGAAAGGAAATGATCAAATGATGAATTTGGAGAGTTTATCTGAAATCATGATGTCGGCGGAAAGAATTCATTTTGTGGGAATCGGAGGAATCAGTATGTCCTCGCTGGCGGCAATAACCAAAGAAAGAGGATACAGGGTTTCGGGAAGCGACCGCAATGAAACGCTTCTGACCGACAGGCTGTCCGCTTCTGGGATAAGGGTTGTCTATCACCATTCCGAGGAAAATGTAAAAGGTGCCTCTCTTGTTGTATACACAGCTGCGGTACATTCCGATAATCCCGAAATAGAGGGAGCAAAGAAGCTCGGGATTCCGCTTTGCTCGCGCGCCGATTATTTAGGTTGGCTTATGAGCGGCTATACTGAACGGATCGGTATAGCCGGTACGCACGGCAAGAGCACGGTGACATCTATGATATCCGAAATATTCATATCGGAGGGACTTAATCCTACCGTTGTCAGCGGAGCGGAGCTTAAAGATATGGGAGGCGCTTACCGTATCGGAAATAAAAGCTTTTTTATCTTTGAGGCTTGCGAATACTGCGATTCTTTTCTGTCTTTTGTCCCTACTGCGGCAGTTATAACCAATATTGAATACGATCACGCCGATTACTTTAAAGATATGAAGCAGCTTCGCAGATCCTTTGCGCAATATATAAATTATGCGGAGCGCGCTATTATTTGTTCCGATGATCCTGAATCGGCAGCCCTTATAGACGAGCTGCACAATGAGAAGCTTATCACCTTCGGCATTGAGAATCAGGCGGAATATACCGCTTCGGATATTACTTTCCACAACGGATGCGCCGAATTTTATGTTATGAAAAACGGAGAAAAGCTTTGCGGAATCAAGCTGTCGGTTTCCGGAAAGCATAATATTCTCAATGCGCTTGCTGCTGCGGCAACTGCGTTTTCATACGGGCTCTCTCCGGAAGGGGTATCGAAGGGGCTTGAACGGTTTCAGGGCGCGGCAAGGAGATTCGAGTATATGGGAACTGCGGCGAACGGGGCCCTCGTTTACAACGATTATGCACATCATCCGTCGGAAATCAGGGCGACGCTCGGCGCCGCGAAAGCCTTCGGGAAACGTATTGTCACGGTTTTTCAACCGCATACGTACAGCAGAACAGCAGGGCTTTGGGATGGCTTTGTGACTGCGTTTGCAGACAGCGACCTAACTGTGTTTGCCGACATCTATGCGGCAAGGGAGACCAATACTTACGGCGTGAATTCCGAACAGCGGGGGCAGTAAAGGGCGGCATTTATCTTTCGTCTTTTGAAAAAATTTCCGATTATATAAAAAATAACTGTAATGAGAATGATATTGTGCTTATCCTTGGCGCCGGAGACATTATTCGGGTTGGAAATATGATTTTAAAATAATGTCTGTTTCGGTTATTCTTCAGGAAAAACCGGTTTTGCTTGAGGACCAAAAATCGGCGGTAAGAAAATTCATAGCGGTGTTAAAAAGGCTTGACTTTTTAACACCGCTAT
>USPP01000103.1 GCA_900556615.1 uncultured Eubacteriales bacterium | reverse complement strand
TCTGCGGAAAAGCTCCGCCTTTCATCAAGGATTGATCTTCACGGAAACCGAATAGGTTCCCACTTCATATACTTTTCCTGCGTAAGGAGAAGAAAACACGAACGACACCGGCACCATAGCGGTTCCGCTTACGCTGCCCTGAGAGGTAAGATCGACAGTCGCCGTAATACTCATGGAGTTGATCCTGCTCACCAGAGCGGCATCCCCCTGTACCGTTATATTGCTCGTAGGCGATACCATCCGGATTGATAACGCTGATATTATACACACTCAGTATCCTTGACGAAATCCCCTTCAGTTCTATTGATATAACAGCAGCTTCGACTGCATTTACATTTTTTACACCGTCAGGAAGCATTATACTTACTGTATACGAGGTATCGCCGCTTATTTTTTTCTCATCTATTTCATATTGAAGCCTAACCGCGTCCACCGCGTCGGGTTCCCCCTTCACTCTCACCGTCATGGGATCAACAGAAACCGTTACATTCTGGTCATCAAAGTATCCGTATTTATAAGTCACGGTTATCGGCACATCACGGTATTTATATACCGGTATCGTCGCTGTAACATAAGAAACGTTTGTCTTTATATAACTGTTTGTAACGGTATTCCCGAAGGAATCAACGAGAGAAATATTTCCGCTGTATGTTACGGTTCTTGTGACATGACCGATATCCGCACTGATTTTGGCATATTCGATCTGAGATATTACCGATTCCGGTCCTGTAACCGTAACGTTCTGAATATCGGTCGTGATATCGTTGCGTCCAAGCTCATACCCGTCCTCAAGCATAAAATTCGTAATTTCCGTTATCACCGGAACCGAAACCGACGAGGTGTTGTCTGCATATACGGTAATCGAATTAGAGGTGGATTTAACAAGCGATACCCCGTTCGGAAGCTCATACTGCACATCAAATTTATATTTTCCCGCAGAAGTAATCGACGACATATCAATAAAAGCACGAATATCGGAAGTGGAAATACGGTTTATAACACTTCTTTTTCCCGACAACGTTACATCTACCGTCACATCGTCTCCGGAAAGCACCGAAAAACCGCTTTGATTGACAATATCCACGGGAATGGAGGAAAAGTATTCCTCATATAGAGCGGTATCGTTTTTTACGGCATAAAACCAAATGAAAAACGCTATAATCAGACATCCGATTTTGGCAATAAAATCAACTGTCTTATTACGCCTGATGGTCAGATTCCCGTTCTTTTCACTCTTTATCATATCTTCTTTTTCTTCTGAATTGCTCTTATCCGTATGCAAAGGGCTCCCTCCCTTCCGTTTTATTTCTGATCTTTTTTAATATAAGTCATAATCGTATTTACTCGCTTTGAAGGGGATATCGAAAACATATTCTCAAGCTCTCTCTTAAGAGAATTATAGGTATATCCCCGTTTCAGTTGTCCTCCCACGGCAACCGAAATATTGCCGGTTTCCTCCGATACTATAATCACTGCGGCGTCGCTCTCCTCGCTCATACCGATTCCGGCGCGATGTCTCGTGCCGAGATCCATAATGATATTTTCATTGGAAGAGAGTGGAAGGAAGCAGCCTGCAGCGTATATTCTCCAGCTTCTGATTATAACGGCTCCGTCATGAAGCGGTGCACCGTTGTAAAAAATATTCTTCAGCATAAAAGCAGATATATCCGCATTCACCGTAACTCCGGTTTTTATAATATCTCCAAGCTTTGTGCTTCTTTCCAGCACAATGAGAGCACCGGTTTTTGAAGCGGAAAGCTCCTCCGCAGCACGGCATATCTCATTTATATAAGGAGAAACAGAGCTTTGCACATCCTTATTTTCACCGATATTACGGAGGCTTTTGAGCGGTTCTCCTCCTACTTTTTCAAGTGCAGAACGAAGCTCCGGTTGAAACACAACAACAAGAGCCATAAATCCCACCTGAAACAGATTCGACATAATATAGGTCATAGCGCTCAATCCCATAAGATTGCTGAGAAGCATTACCGCTATGAGCAGAGCAACCCCTGCCGCAAGCTTTCCCGCCCGTCTGTCTCGTATAAAGGAATATACAAGATAAAGTAAAACCGCAACGAGCAGGATATCGAGGATGTCAACTATCCTGATAGACTTTATTTGATTGACAAAATATGACCATGTAAAGGTGATTTTTTCATCCATGACAGTCTCCGAACAACGCCGAGGGGCGGTTTAATTGCCGATTCAAAAATATTCATTATTTATTTTACCACAATTGAAATCATATTTCAATTGTAACAGATTATTTTTTATCTGTCTCTCAAAAAATTTACATATTATCTCATATTCAGAAAAGACAACAAAAATGCAAACAAAAACGTCGGAATATTGGCCCGATTATAATACTCGATATATAACAATAACTGACAAGATAAGTAAAAAAATGCAGGAAGCTATGACGAAAATCATCAGAACCCCACGGCATTGCCTTAAAGAATGTCTGGAAATTTAGTGCTAACGATATCTCGGCAATCTCTCACCACACATCCTTGATATGCCCGAAATGCAGAAATAAAGCAGGAATTGCATTCCCTTTCGCCATTTATCGATTTATTTCGCTTTTTATGTTTTTCTATTGACATTTGTATTAAAATATTATATAGTTATATTATATAATATTTTAATGGTCTGTGCCCTCATCTGTGTCAAATTAGATTAAAGTACAGCTTATACCGGAGAAACGACAAAATGGGAATTCTGAGATTCGCAATCGGAGCCAACTACAAAAAATTTTATAAAAACCTAAAAGACATTTCCAAAAAGGAAAACAAAAGTATCGTCGGCATGCTTTTCGATACCGTTCTCTCTGCCGCTATATTCGGAAGCGGTTTAACCGATTACTTAAACTACGAATTTTATAAAAAATCCTTCCCGGAAAGACGCCGATATGTGACCATTCGGACACAAGACAGTTTTTACTCCAAAGTCAGTCCTGCCAAATACAAAAAAACCTTCACCGTAAAGCCAAATTTTCTCAAAGAGTTCTCCGCCTATACAAAAAGACAGTTCATCTATCCCGCAGAAAACGGAATCAACGAGCTGAAAACATTTTTAGATGCAAATCCTATCTTCATGGAAAAGCCGATAGACGGTCTTGCCGGCAGCCGTGTGATAAAGAAAACCACATCGGAAATTTCCAACGTGGAAACCTATTATCAATATCTTTCCGACAATCACCTTTTTGTGGAGCAGTATATCATCCAACATGAGAAATTATCGGCTCTCTGCGACAGAAGCGTCAATACCGTACGTGTGATAACATCAAGCACCAGCGGAACACCAAAGATCATTTTTGCCTGTTTGCGTATCGGAAACGGAAATGCCGACATTGATAATTTTCACGGTGGCGGCATGGCGGTTTTAGTAAACCGATAAACCGGAACGCTTACCGGCGACGCTATTGATAAAGCACTGCATCATTATAGAGTTCATCCGGTAAGCAATATTGAGTTTGACGGTTATACGCTTCCGTTTTGGGAAGAAATTTGTAATATGGTATGCGAAGCGGCAATGATTGAACCGAAAATCATGGTAATCGGATGGGATGTAGCAATCACCCCGAACGGACCGATGTTTGTCGAAGGAAATCGGCGTCCCGGCTTTGATTTGGTTCAGATCCTCTGTGGTAAAGGAAGAAAGGATATAATTCAAAACGCAATTACAGAGCTTAAAGAAAGATAAACATAAAATGATAATCAAGCCTCGGCGGTTTCTGATAAATTCGAACTCCGGAGTTTAAGTCAGCGCCGCCGGGTTCACGGCTTAGGCCTTGATGGCATATCTGCTTGTCCCTTTTCCTTCACACTTCAAAAATTCTGTCGGCAGAGGAACCGCCCCTGACTCCTCAATTGGTATCGTTTGACGAAAAATACGACTGCACATTTGCACCTACAGAATTGTGCGGTATTACCTTAATTTTTTAAAAATCTATTGACAAACTATCGATTAGAAATTATAATAATAGATGTATGGGCTTGTAGCTCAGTTGGGAGAGCGCCGCGTTCGCAACGCGGAGGTCAAGGGTTCGAGCCCCTCCAGGTCCACCAAATCAATAAATCCGAACCATTATCCAATCGGAAACGGGTTCGGATTTATTGTTTATATCGAAGAAATCGAGGATTGGTCAACAAAAAAGTTCGCCTCGTTTTTTGACAAGCGAGAGCACCTATATCTGTGGATATTGAGATTAACATTATTCGTAATGCGGAGAATAGCAAGCACAGCCGATGTATATACACACGGAGAAAATGAGCGTTTCGGTTTTGCTGCCGGTACGCTTATTTTGAAATTTTGGGATAGTCCCAAGCCCTTATTCGTGTTATTGCAAACTACTTATATTATGAATAATTCGACAGACCACTTAGTTTTATTCGCTTTAGCGATTATAATATACAGTGAATAATTGTAATCTGATACGATAATTTAACCGAGAGCAAATCAACCGGGAGGCTTGAAAATGAAATATCTATCCGTTGCTAAAACAGCGGAACGCTGGGATATCACTCCGCGTCGCATACAGATTTTGTGCAGCGAGGTCGCATACCGGGCGCGGTGAAGATTGGCAACAGATGGGCAATTCCCGACGATAAGCCAAAGCCTGCCACTCAAGAATCAAGAGCGGAAAATATATCAAGCAGAAGCGAGAGGAATAGCTGGGCCACAGAAAAACAGCAGCGGCTCCAACTCGAAATCGTGGTCGCTGTCCGGTAGCCTCCTATGGGAAAAGCCTTGATTTTACGGCGTTTTTTCGGGTATCTTTAACTTAATTTTCCTTGTTCTCCTCATCAGTTATCCCCATTTTCTGAGGTCCTGATGTTGAGATAGATTTGGAGACGTATCGAAGTGGTCATAACGGGACTGACTCGAAAATATGGAGCGCATTTCCCTTGCGGGCGTAAATAGACGCACTTTATAAATCCACAGAATTTTGTCCTTCCGAATCAGAAAGGTCTTTCACGACAATAGTTTTCCTACTGTCAAAGCACGGAGGAATATGGTATAGCAGCAATAAACAATCTCATTCGACAGATTGAGGATAAAAATTTGCATGATCGCTTGCAGCAGGATTGAAACATTGAATAACAGACCGTCCCCCTGCAAGAGAGCATTGGACTCTCTCAGGCGAAGCTTGCCGTTATCGTCCACTGGACGATCGTCTCCCGTCAAATCCTGAAAAAACGCCGACCGGCTTCAAATCCTGACGCCGTCTGAAAATACCGCTTTGATACATCCGTTCAAGGTAAGCCCCAAATAGGGCGTATTCACCGATTTGCTTTTCATTGTATTTGAGGAAACGACAATTTCCGCGTCAGGATCCGCAAGTGCAAAATCAGCACGCGCTCCGGCTTTCAAAGAACTGTCAAGACCGAGAATCTTTGCCGGATTGAGAGAAAATAAGCGCGCCAGCAAATCAAGATTTCCGAAACCGCTTTTCACCATATAGGTGATAAACGCGGAGAAAGCGGTGTCAAAGCCCGACGCGCCGAAATAACATTTTCGAAGATCCGAGCAATTTTCAGTTCTCGTAAGAGGAGTATGAAGAGAAGTGATACAGTCAACCGTACCGTCTGCCAGGGCTTCCCGTATTGCTTTGACGTCCTTTGTATTCCTGAGCGGCGGCATAACCTTGGCGCTTCCGCCATAATAAAACATATCACTGTCAGACATGGAATAATAGAGCGCCGATGTACCGCAGGTAATTTTGAATCCGCGCTGTTTCGCATATCTTATCAGCGCCAGCGTATTTTCACAGCTCACTGCACGAATATGAAGTCTGCAGCCTGTTTCGGCAGCAAGCAAAATATCCCTGGCGGCCGCAGTGGTCTCTGCGCTCTCCGGAATGATGGGTAATCCGAGAATTCTTGCTGTTTTTCCCGGATTGATAACGCCGTCCCCGGCAATGCGCTGATCGATACAGGTAGAAATAAAAAGGCTGTCGGAAGCGGCGCAAGCAAGCATAATTTCCCTCATCAGACCGGGATCGGAAATCCAATGTCCATTGTCAGAATAAACATTTCTGCCGCATTGCGCTATTTCCGCTGGGGTTCGGGGATAAACCGCCGGTATAATTCTACATCTCGACTCTACCGTCAAACCTTT
>USPP01000102.1 GCA_900556615.1 uncultured Eubacteriales bacterium | reverse complement strand
CTTCCTTTGGTAACTTTCTTTGCGAGCGTTTCTTTCTTTATAGAAAGAAATGCGGAAATCGTTCCTACTCTTTCAAGAGTAAAATAAATTATTATTTATCATCCCGTTATCATCAACCGAAGAAAATAACACGGTCTTTCAAAAATATGTTAAATCCTCTTATAATTATTATAAAAATTTCCCGTTATCCATTGACCGCAGAGCGGAAATGTGTTATTCTATAAACACGAACAAAATAGAAAAGCAACGAAAAGAGCTTTCGTAAAACAAGAGGCATGGTCATAAGATGAAAATAACGATAGAACAGATAAAACAGAATGAATCCGTCAAAAGTTATATAAAAAAAGCCGATGAATCTCTTATCGCTCTCGGTTACACAGAGCATAGCTTTGCGCATGTCACAAAGGTATCGCAAACGGCAAAGAGAATTTTGCTTACCCTCGGTTATCCCGAAAGAGACGCGGAGCTTGCCGAGATTGCCGGATATCTTCACGATATAGGAAACGTGATAAACCGCGTCGATCATGCGCAGAGCGGCGCGATAATGGCGTTTCGCATTCTGGACAAAATGAACGCCGATCCCGATGAGATCGCTACGATTATCACGGCGATCGGAAACCACGATGAATCGACGGCGTTTCCGGTCAATCCCGTAGCGGCGGCGCTTATTCTTGCCGATAAAACCGACGTCAGATGCAACCGAGTCAGAAATACCGATTTGCCGCGCTTTGATATTCACGACAGAGTCAACTATTCCGTCAAGCGTTCTGAGGTTATTATCAGCAGTGAAGAGATAGCGCTTGATATCGGAATTGATACCGGCTTCTGCCCGGTAATGGATTACTTTGAGATATTTCTGAACCGCATGATTCTTTGCCGAAAAGCTGCCGAAAAGCTGGGAATACGCTTTACACTGATCATAAACGGTCAGAGAATGATTTGACAGGAAAGGATAACAAACATGTCAGTGAACCCCGAGTCTGTTTTTAACGGTATATTTTCGGTTGTTCCGTTTCTTATTATAGTGCCTCTCATCATTTTTATCATTGTGTTTGTCATGATTTTCACGCTGATAAAAAAGAATCTGTCGCATAAGAATATAGATCGCGGTATCAATCAGGTCGGTCAGATGTTTCAAAATGTTTCAAATAATATAACCAATAATATTCCCTGTTCTCTGAGCGATTGTGAATCAATCTATTTGCCGCAAATCATGCAGGATTTTCCTGATTTTAATGCTACTCTTGCGTATACATACGCTAAAGAAGCCCTCCGAATGAAATTAAGTGCTAAAACCGCTCTCAAAATACATAAGGTCGTTATTTCCGGCTATAAGCGCGCCGCTTATGATAAAACTGTCATTATGCAGGCTGCGCTTCAATACTCAGAAAACGGTGTGATACAGCAGAAAATGTATGTTCTGCTATATACTTATCTAATAGAAAATAAAGAGCAGTCTCTTTCTGCAAACTGTCCCAATTGCGGCGCTCCTGTGTCTGATTCGGCGGCTAAAATATGCCCCTACTGTGATTCTCGGCTTGTCAATCCGTTTGGGGGAAGCTGGACCTTTCATGAGATTTATGAGGGATAATGGCGTAAGAATGCCGGCGGTATTATGCGTCTTTTTTCAAGGGTGGCGCTATAGCCTGTAGACCATAAAGCTTCAGAAGAAATCGAAAAAACCGGTATTTTATGCTTGCACCAAGGATAGCTTGGCAGTAGTATAATCGGTGAATGAAAAAACTGCTGAAACATTGAAAAAACGGAGTTTTTTTGATAGAATTTTTCGGGTGTTTTATACTGCGGTACAGACAACTTAGAATTTGTGGAGGTAGCATGATGACAGAGAAAGAAAAAGCGGCGGCAGGTTATTTATACAATGCAAATTATGATAAAGAAATCTTAAAAGATATTAGTGCGTGTAATGACTTGTGTTTTGAATTTAATCAATTAAAACCCTCTGAGCGTGAGAGGCAGGAAAAGCTGCTTAAAAAGATACTTGGGAAAATGGGGGAAAATGTGGTTGTAAATGCTCCGTTTTGGTGTGATTACGGATATAATATAACAGTAGGTGATTACTTTTTTGCTAATCGATATTGTCAAATTCTTGATGGCGCAAAGGTTACATTTGGTAATCATGTTTTTATTGCGCCTAATTGTTGCTTTACGACGGCAGAACATGCAATTGATGCAGAACAGCGCAAAGAAGGCTTGGAAGTGGCTAAACCAATAACTATCGGAAACAATGTTTGGATAGGTGCGGGTACGACTGTTCTTGCAGGAGTTACAATTGGCGATAATACTGTTATTGGCGCAGGAAGCGTAGTGTCCAAAAGTATTCCTTCTCATGTGGTTGCGGTTGGCGTGCCATGTAGGGTTCTGTATGAAATAACAGAACGGGATAAAACAAAGTATAAAATGTATGTAGAATAATTTTTGATAAGTCATAATGATCTTGAGGTGCTTCTGATCCCCTTCATACCTTCCACCGGCAGAGGAGTCACTCTTGCCTCCTCAATTGGAATCGTCTGACGAAAAACATGACGCGCATCTGCACCGTCAGAACCCGCGGTATTGCCTTAAATCTGCATACATTTATGGTTTGACCGCAAAATAATCTTTTTGCATATTGCCTGAAAAGATAAGATTTGGGGAATTCTATTAATGTCTACTGCGGGCTGTTGCGTTAAGCAACAAGCCCGGCATTTTTCCGGTCGGGAAACCAGGAAAATGCCGAATCGGGTGTTTTTGACTGTATTTTCTCTGGATTATTATGAATTTAAATGGTCAAAATTGCGGATTTCATCCGCAAAACCTGACTTCGAGGGGCTGTCGCACGTTAGTGCGACAGCCCCATATTACTATTGCAGATGTGAAATGGAATTTTTAGAGGGAATTCTCCATAAACCGAACAATAGATCTGAACCGCAGCGACAACTTCCGGTGTGCGAAAAAATGAACTTTTGGAACCGATGCCTTGTGAGCATATCACCTGCAATTGGTTTTTTCTATTCCAATCTACAGAAACGAATGACGTCCGCAGGGAGGATAATAAGCATCGGTTTTTGATACCGAAATCCAAATTTGCAAGCTTTCGTTTTGCAGTATAATAAAAAGGGGCTGCTTCATAGCATTAACAAACTGTGAACGCTATGTGCAGCCATCACAAAAGCCAAGGTCAAATTCAATCGATTGATCTTGGCTTTTTGTTTCTTTTGTATCGAGTTAAGGTCAAAAATCTCAATTTGACTCAGCCTCTAATTTCCATGTAAGATACCTTCTTATAGAACCTGCTCATTCGCAGAAACAGCTTTTTATTATCGAAAGCCCGGAGAGCATCGTGATTTGACCTGATGATTAGACCGGAAAGCGAGGGCTTCATTATGGTTAAGGCGGTTATCGGCATCATCTGCCGCTTTGTACGAAAAAGGACTGCTAAGGCAATACCGCACAATGATTGTTTTGCAGTTGTGCTGCCGGATTTTTTCGTCAAACAATACAAATTGAGGAGGTAGGCGAGACTCCTCTGCCGACGAAATTTGTAAAGTATGACGGAAAAGATACAAGCATATGCGCAATAAAGGCGTTAACTGTGCACCCGGCGGTATTGCTCTAAAAACCTGACGTTTTTTTACAGTCTCCAAAACACGGACAGAAACCCGCGATTGCGACGCATGTTTAAAGCATGACTTTTTTATGCCGCCTTATTCATGGCAGATATCGCAGAATCCGGTATTTTTTTTTCGGTTCTATAATATACTTAAAGGGACCTCTAAAAAATCACTGCCTAAATCCGGCTCGAACGGTTTTCCGTCATTCGTCACCAAATTTCTTGACAGACGGATGCGCTGTCTGCAAAATTTTGGTTTAGACTGACGAAAAGATCTCCTTGCCGTCTGTGAACTTGCATTTTTAGAAATACCCTAAAATGAAAACCTGTTTCAGCGAAGGGAAGTCTTGATGTCCGCTATACAATCAAGGCATACAAGCTTTCCTTTATAAAATGTTACATTATCCGCATTGCCGCAAAAGATACATGATGGCTGATATTTTTTTAGAATAATTTTCTCATCGTCGATGAATATCTCTACTGCGTCCCCTTTATTGGCTATATCCATATTTTTTCTGATTTCAATCGGAAGGACAATTCTTCCAAGCTCATCAACTTTTCTTACTATTCCTGTTGATTTCATAAACATACCTCCAAAACATTTTTTCACTTAGTTCAACCGAACTCCATTAACCTATAAACGCAGAACGAAAACAAAATACAGAAAAATATCGATTATTCTTCCCATTCTTTTTGCTTTCGACACTATATTACCATATATTAGCATTTAAGTCAATAGTTTTGATAATTTTTTGTTTATTATTTACTTTTTCTTAACATCTGTCGATATTTCTCCTGTTTTATTGATATTTTTCATATATTAAGGTTAAGATGTTTTTCATTCATGAATGGCGTAATATATTTTTCTCCGTATTGTAAACTTGGAAATGCTGCGTTTTGATATCAGTCGATTTTTTATTCAAATTATAATTTTCTTTCATGTTTTTATTGAAATTCATATACAGAAAGGCAGATAAAATGGCTGTAAAAATTTCCGGAATCCTTATTGCCGTATCCTTTGTTTTCGCACTGATGAGCGGAAATATGCAGGCGCTTTCCGCGGCTGCCGTTGCAGGATGCTCCAAGGCGGTTACCCTTACGCTATCGCTTCTTGGAATGATGTGTTTATGGAGCGGGATTATGCGTGCTGCAGGGGCTCTTGGTGTTTTACAAAAGCTCTCTAAGCTTCTTTCTCCTCTCTTGAAACGGATATTTCCCGATGCGTGGAAGAAAGGCAGAGGAATATCAGAGATTTCCGCTGCTATTATCGCCAATATTCTGGGGATCGGGAATGCCGCTACTCCCCTTGCTGTCGGAGCTATGAAAGCGCTCTCGGACGGAAAAAGCGATATTGCCACCGACGATATGGTGACCTTTACTGTTCTTGGGACTGCTTTTCCGAGTCTGATTCCAACAACAGTAATCGCCTTGCGCGCCTCTGCAGGAAGTGAAAATCCGTTTGATATTCTTCCCGCCGTATGGATTTGCTCGTTTTGTCTGTCATCGTTTGCCATTCTTCTTTCGCGGATGATGCGACGAGGTCGCAAATCTGAAACATGAAATCGCTGGATCAATCGGCTATGTAGATTTCCAAGATGATTTTTTGAATGGTAAGGCAAAAATGAAGGAGTACGGTTAAGGAAGCACTGCCAGGTTCACGACTTGCACCTTGATGATGCGTCCGCATGGCAATTTTTCGTCATACTTCAGGGCGTCTCGAAGAAATCACTGCCCTAAACCGGCTCCAACTGTTTTCCGTCATTCATCACAGAAAATCCTTGGGCAATACCGTACAATGATTGTTCCGGTCTTGAGGAAATACCTCACAATGATTGCTGAATAGTTGTGCCGCCGTATTTTTCGTCATACGATACCAATTGAGTAGGCAAGTGCGGATCCTTTGCCGACATGAAGTATAACGGAATAGAGGTAAGCATATGCGCAGCAAAAGCGTTAACCGTGCGCTCGGCGGAGAATCTTACAGGAAAAAACGCGAAGAATTTTCCGAAATTGAAGCTGTATAATCGGTGCAGTTCAAAAAAGAAATACAGTTCTTCTTAAACCCCGTAATTATTATGGATAAGGAAGCTTCCCTCGCGGAAGATTTGGTTATGCATATGACTTTTTTTTCATCGCTTATCATTCCCGCGCTTCTCACTTTATTCGGACTTGCCTGTGTTTTTTCAAAACGCGACGTTCCCTCCGCCTTTCTCGAAGGCGCTGCCGACGGAGTTCGTTCGGGGATAGGACTTTTACCTTCTTTGGTTATTTTGATGACAGCAGTATCCATGTTCAGCGCAAGCGGAGCTGCCGAAGCGTTGTCGGAGCTTCTTGAGCCGATTATGACAAAACTCGGAATTCCTTCGGAGCTTATTCCTTTGATTGTTGTAAGACCTGTTTCGGGAAGCGGATCAACCGCTATGTTAAGCGAAATTTTTGAAAAGTACGGTCCTGACAGTTATGCGGCTAAATGTGCTTCTGTCCTGATGGCTTCCTCCGATACGCTGGTGTATGTTGCAGGCGTTTATATGTCGGCAGCGGGCGTGAGAAAAACCCGGCATACTCT
>USPP01000101.1 GCA_900556615.1 uncultured Eubacteriales bacterium | reverse complement strand
GTGACTCCTCTGCCGACGAAATTTGTGAAGGTTGACGGAATAGAGGCAAGCATATACGCATCATAGGCGTTAGCTGTGTACCCGACGGTATTGCCTTAAAATTTAAATCCCCATAAAACAGTCAGAAGCATTTTACCCCGTCCTGTTTTATGGGGATTTTCAGCAATTTAGATATACTCTGTTCATTCGACTTTATCTGCGCTTTTTTTGTTTTAAAGCAACACTTGAGATGATAGATAAGCCAAGAATTGTTGCCGGAATAACAATAAAGTCCGCTGTTTCAGAAGATGCCGGATAAAGCGTGTTATTAAAATACGACTCGGCAGTAATTCCTTTTACAGCATAGATATCTTTATAGTAATGCTTCCAATTTGCACTACAGAAGGAGCAGCCCTCAAAAAGATAGTCGTTTCCTTCATAGTAATTGGGATTATACTCCTCTACCTCAAGCTCGGTAATTACAAATTGGTCAATAATCCAGCCGGCTTCGCGTCCCGTGAAGTGGATAATATGCTCCCCCTTAGTAAGAGTGAGATAATTGGGCGAGTGTCTCCATACGCCTTTTTGTTGCGTAAAACTACCGCCATTGGGTGAATCCGCATCATATGTTACAGGTTGGCGAAAAGTAAGATACATATAGTACCAATTGCCGTAACAGTCTAAATCATCTCCCGCCTCGTCGATCATATCCCATACCTGTGAATCTCCGCCGTCTACAGAATAATGAAGCGAGTTCCCGGTCTGGTTAGGAGTATAAACCCGTCCCCATACCGTATAAATCCCGTCCTTTGGAACGGTAAATTTAAGCGTAAATCCATCAGTAGTGCTCTTTGCTGTTCCATTATTACCGACAGCCGTAGTGCAGGTAATGCCTTTCCCACCGATCGCACCGGTATTATCAACAACAGAACAAGCGTTATTGGCATCTACGGAACAGTTCTCTGCTTCTATAAAATCAGCAAAAGGTTTGTCCTCCGCCGAAACAAAGAGTGCTGCGGTTACGGCAATAAGCGTAGTAAGAGCCAAAAGTTTTATAAATTTTGTCATTTTTATTACCTTTTCTCCGTTAACTTACAATCCAACCTATTCAGAGCCATCCATTCGCATCCGGCTTATCTTCTGCGCTTCTTTGCCACAACAATTGCTGCCGTGCCGCCGATCACAAGAGCCACTGCAGACAAAATTGCAGGATCGGAAGTATCCGCATTCCCAGAATCAGAAGAACCTGAATCGGAAGAAGACGCCGCTTTACCGTCGCTGATACGGAAATAGTCTACGTCCAGATAACCGTTCTCGCTGGCTTGGCTGTTGACATGCCAGAATACTCTTGCAACACCGTCAACACTGCCGGACTGGGAATGATTTTCAAAAGTACCGTTAAACGGCTCGCCTCCATCAACAGTCAAAACGATTGTTTTGGCATCCAGATCAATTACAACAAGAAGTTCATGCCACTGTTCATCCCATACATTTTCGGCAACCGTATTAGCGCTTCCTTTGATGAAAAGATTACCAATTCCGTTTGTACATATATTGAACTTCAGCGAATTATTTGCCCCATTCACTCTGAGAGCCATATTCATTGAATTGGTTCTGAATTTTGTGGAAATCACTACCTTGCCTGTAGTTTTCATTTCTGCAAACTCAAAATAGTGATCCTGATTGGCGCCCGTTTTATTCATACGGAGTACACCGTCCTTAACCGAATAGGAAGCCCCCTCCTGCATTTTCGCCTTTTCAAGATCGGCGCTGCTGCTGTAATCAACATTCAGGATATTCCAATCATAGCTTGCTGCAAAAGAACTGACCGCCATAACCGCTGTCATGGCAACAACAAGGATAAGCGCTGTAATAAATTTTAACTTTTTCATGGTTTCCTCTTTCCTGTGGTTATACCACAATAATTTTTATATATTCAACTATATGAGCCGTTCAGGTACTGACGGTAATCGTCAATACGATAGAATGTCATATAATTAGAATCATGGAAATTTGCCGCATCCTCCATTGCCTCTCTGACAACGAAAAGAATATCGTCTCCGTCGAATATCCAATCGACATATTGGAAAGCATGGGTGGATACAGAAAGATAATAGTTCATCACCGTTCTGTCACAGAGAAGAAGCTCCGAGATTTCCCAATTGATAAGATCATCGGAAGAAATCAAAGCGCTGTAATTTCTCTGATAAATACAGTTCTTGTCTCCTGAGATAATATTGGCTATTGCAAGATATTTTCCGGTAGTTTTGTCATATCTTACGGTCATTTTGCTCTGACCGCCGGGAAGCTCTATATAGGAGCCGGAAAGGCTACCCGTATAGGGAACAAGCGTGCTTCCGTCCTCGCTGAGCTTGGAGAGAAGTCCCTGATTGATTGCAACCCTTGATACAACCCAAAGATTTCCGTCCTTGCCTTCAACCGCATTTCCTTCATTGGGAAATCTTCGGTCACTGAGATAATTTTTAAAGCTCCAGCTTGCGGGATTAAGCAAATCACTGCCGGCGTCTGCATAGGCAACAACCTCGCGTCTTGCACCGGAGGAATCGGAGTGTACCTCAAATACCGTGTAAAGCGTTCCGTCAATCTCTGTAACCGGAGTAGGCGCCCTGTGAACAGCATATCCTTCATAAGACACGCCGCCCTGCTCTGCGGTGATCTCGGTCCATGTCGCGCCGCCGTCGGTACTCTTTGTCACAGCAAAATAGTTCGCGCCGGTTGCCCCGTAGTATCCTCCGGAGGTATATCTTCCGACAAGGTAAAGCTCTTCACGGTGCGCAAATATTGTCGCCCACCAAAGACCGTCGATCTTCCCCATCTGCGTCCAGGTCTCTCCGCCGTCCTCACTGCGGAAGACAAGAGTATAATAGCAGCTCACATCGCAGGAAGCGTACAGCGTATCTCCTATCTTAGTTATACTTGGACTGTAGGCAAACAGCTTTTCCGAAGAGTCGATATAGGTAATCGGAACTCGGCTCTGTTCAACATTATTTGTCGGCTCGTAGTCCGTCACCGTGCAGAATTCGGCAAGCCTGCTGAAATATTTCTCATCATCCTCTGCCCTGAGCGTGCTCTTTTCGGTAAGAACGATAAACAAACCGTTTTCCGAAAGCTTATCAATATAGCCTCTTCCGCTCACGGTGCAAAGCTCCTTAAGAGAATAAAATTTGTATCCGTCCTTAATTTTTTCGGAAGCCTTAACATCTTCTCCAAAAATTCTGACCGCCAAGGAATACGGAACACAAAGCTCTCCGTCAACAAGTACATTTTTTATCGAGTAATCCTCGGTATCGGCTTTCACGACATACCCGTCAAGAACGGCGTTTGCCGATCCGGCAAGCGCCGCAGCGCCACCTCCGAGTTTTTCAAGCATTTCCGTGATAAACGCCTGATCCTCCGATATTGAAGGAGACTCCGCCTTACCATATGAAGAATAAAAAAGTTTTGCTTCTTCTGCATCGAGCGCGCGGTCAAACACCTGAAATTCATCAATAATGCCGTTAAAGCTGTTCTGAGCACTTTTCCCGTCTCCACCCACAAGGTCGGTATATTTGGCATAATCGGTTCCCGTTACGGTCTTGGCGCTGAAGTCAATCTTTACCGTTTCTGAAGGAGAGACTTCATCTCCGTTTATATAAAGCTTTACAGAATTATTCTCAAGATCGACCGTAAGCAGAACAAGCTGCCATACCCCATCATTGGTATTTACCGCGTCGAACGGAGGAATTACCGTCTCAAGCTGGTAAGGAAAGGTAAGAGTCACATTATCCTTTTCATCCTCACTGCACACAGAAACCTGTATAGCGGGGCTGCTGTAAGAAATTGATATGATTTCGCTGCTACTATCTCCGTACGCGGAAAACAATCGGTAATACGTGGCACCGTGATAGGATTGATACGGCATAATCCACATAGCGACACTGTACTCGCTTTTCCCGTCAAGAAGATTCACAACAGCGGCATTTTCAAGCTGTCCTCCACCCTTACTAACCCGCGTAAATCTGGCTGCCGAACCGATATAGCCTCCCGCATCTTCAGCGTTAATCAGTCTCATTTCATATTTGCCGTCCGCCGAATATGTTTTTCTCTCATTCACTTCATCAAATGTAAATTTCATTACCGGAACAATATTTTCCGCATTACCGTCTTTTTCCGATATATATTCGAATTTGTAATTCTGAGGTATCATAAGCTTGCCCTTCTCTATAAAATCTTCAATAAATTTATCCGCAGCCTTTTCAAGCGCCGCATCTCCTCCGGCTGCAATAACAATCTTGGAACCGCAAACCTCGATAATATACTCAAAAATTCCCAAGGACTTGTATGCCGAGGTGCTCTCGGTTCTATTGGTCTCCCCGACAAGGATTTCTTTTTCCCCAATATAAAAATCGTCGTTTCCTTCTTTGTAGAAATCATCTTTATAATTCAGCTGGATTCCGGACGCTTCCTTCACAGCGCTTCTGATCTTAAGGCATGCACTGTTTACCGCTCCGGAGGCATTCTCCGGACATACAATCTCATAATCGGATAAACTACCGATATAAACCGGAATGTTTTCGCTTTCCGACGTCGAATCGCTGTTTTTCTCACCATCGCAGCAAAGCATAAACGAATTTGTCAAAATCAGAAGTATTATCATAATCGCCGCCTTGTGCAAGGGTTCCATTTTTTTCTTTATTTTCAAAAAATCACCTCTTTTATTCATAAAATAATAAATATTATTTGTCGAAACACACCTATTACATCTAAAATTATTATAAAACTTTTGTCATATAAATTCAATAACCTATCAAGCACGATAAATACCAATATTGGCATTATAAAACGTCAGAAAATAAAAAATTTCCGTCTCCGATTCACATAACGATCCTTTTCCATTCTTCTCTCTGTCAATTTTTTTAGCAAACACTATTTTTCGTGTTGTCCTATCATTAAGGAAGCGCCGCCGAATTTATGGCTTGCGCCTTAACGGCATATCTGCTTGTCCCTTTCTCGTCACACTTCACAAATTTCGCCAGCAGAGGAAGTCCTCTTCCTCCTCAATTGGTATCGTTTGACAAAAAATAGGACTGCGCAGCTATACACCACCGGAACCGTTCGGTATTGCCCCAAATTTTATGGGAATAAACCGTACCGATTTGAATTGTTTTTATTGCGCTTCCTTAAATAATGATGTATAATATGAGGAGAGTTCATATCCTGTGTGCAAACATATATATTTACGGAGTCTTACCGAATTGTTTTTCAAAAAATCAGAAACGGCTTGAGTATAGAACAAAATTACCCTTTTTGAATACGAGTTTTCATCGGAAGAGTAACGCTTTTCAGAACCGCAGGGCAAGCGTCCTATAAAACGGTAATTTTCTCTTTTTTGATCCCTGTGAGCGCACGCAGGACGCGACCGCTGTTGAACGATCTCTTTCTTGCCGAAAGAGCGCTGTATTATGATTACTTGCGAGCAGTCTCAGCGGCAGCAGTTACCGGCTTCTTCTCTTATGTATTTGTATGGATCAACAAATCTCGATATTTACAGAACAAAAAACGGGAGAATAAAAATATGAATATACCGAATTTTTCAACAAGAATCGTTTCATCCCTCGAAAAAGCACTGATAACCGACAGACCGGAACAGCATCCGGTACTGGAAAGACAGTCGGTGCTGATAGGAGAAAAGCTTGATTTTCAGCTTCTTATTCTGGATGAAGATCCGGAAATTGCATCTACCCGAAATCTCAAAGCAGAGGTAACTGGACTGCCCTGCGATGTTACCTGCCGTGCGGCTGTCAGCGTATATGCGGATATGCCCACATATTCTCATGACACCTCAAAAGGCACTCTTTATTATATTGAAAGCAAAAGCGGAACCTATCCCGATGTGCTTGAGCCCCTTGACTCTGGGAAATATTTCCGTCCTTTGCGCGGACGCACCTCGTCGCTCTGGTTTACCTGCGTTCCCCGAAAAGCGGGTATCTATACCGTTACCGTAACGCTTAAAGAAGCAGATCGTCCCGTATCGGAAAATACCTTTTTACTCACGGTCATCGCGGCGGAGCTTCCCGAGCAAGAACTGATCTTTACGGAATGGTTTCACTGCGACTGTCTGTCGACCTATTACCATGTACCGGTATTTTCCCCAGAACATTGGAAAATCATTTCATCTTATATGAAATGCGCCTCGGAAAACGGAGTGAACTGTCTGCTTACGCCGATTTTTACCCCGCCTC
>USPP01000100.1 GCA_900556615.1 uncultured Eubacteriales bacterium | reverse complement strand
GCAAGCGACGGGAAGACATTGTCCGCGGCTGCGCTTGCGGTAGCTGCATTTTATGATTTTGCCGTTTCCTACGTCGGTACGGTTTTTACCGCAGTATATTTGTTTGTTTTCGAACGAAAGCGGATCAAACCGATAGTGTGGTATAAAAAGCTTTGGTTCTGCATTATGTTCCCTGTTTTCGATATTATCGGAAGGCTGTCTATGCTGATTGCCCTTTTTACGAAAGTCGAATGGAAGCCGATACCGCATAATGCTTCGGTAAAAATCGACGAAATCAGTATGTGCAAATAATATAAGGCAATACCGCCGGGTTCACAGTTTGCGCCTTGATGATGCATCTGCACCGTCAGAATCCGGCGGTATTGCCATAAAAAATCCCTCCGCAAAGTCTTGACTGTGTGAAGCAGTCATCTCTGCGAAGGGATTTTTGTATTATTTTTATTTCGGAAGATTTGAATAAGGAATTATGACAGTTTGAGTGCCAAGCGCATTCGGGGCTATGGAATAGGTGTTCAGAAAAAGAGTGACGCCGTCTTCGGACAGATAGTAGTTTTCCCCCGATACCTCGTTTGGGAGAAGCGCAAGTGCGTCGTCAAAAAAGTTTTCGGGATTGGAATTTATAATCACGGTGAAGGCGCTTATTATATAGTTTCTTGCATATTCCTCGTTTTTTTCGATATAATCCGCAAAGCTGAGCTGCTCTCCGGAGATAAGATCAAAGCAAAGGGCATAGGTGAACCATAAGCTGTCGGCTCCGCCGCTCTGTTCATAGGAATCAAAGCGTACCGACAGGATATTTTCCCGCACATAGGCTGTGTAATCGGCAGTTTTCTCATACGGCTCAAATTCGATGGAATCCTCTTTTGCCGCATTGTAATCCTCTTTTGCCGCGGCTTTTTCCGAAGCTTTTATAGCAGTAAAGCTTTCGCAGTAAAGCTTCAGCGTGTTATTGATCTTTTCAAGATTATATTCTTTGTTTCCATCTATGACGGGGCGATTGATAGAGTATACTATAAGTGTGTCGCCGTTCAGCGAGTATTTATCAGAGACCGCCTCGGGCGTTACGGTGATATCGGCAGGCTCGGTATCGATGTCTCCGGAAGTCGGGAAGCTTTCGGAAGAGGTGATCTCTGCCGTTTCTGTTCCGGACTTTTGGGACTCGGTTTCGGGAGTTTTATCCTTTTGGGAGGAGCAGGAAATAAGGAAAGAAAGCGAAATTGCCGCAAGGAGGAAAAGAGCGATTTTTCTTTGTCTTTTCATTGCTTTTCCTTTCCGTCAGAGTTCCGACAGCGCAGCGCCGATAACGGTTGCAAATTGTGAATTATGAGGCACGATATAATCGACTTCAAATGTTTTGTTGAGCGAATCAAAAATGTCATTTGCCTGAGGGATCGTGGTCATATTACCGGTCATAACGATTTTTCCTATGTTTTTGTCCCGTGAAGCAAAAAGGGCAAGCATTGCCACGCTTTCGAATATCATATTGATAAGACCGAGCGCCAAATCGTTTTTGGACGCAAGATCGCTCAGATTTCCGAAGTTGGCGGCGGTAAGCTCCGAGGACAACATGCCGGGGATATCTTTTCGTGTTATGTCGCAGACGCGGAGATCCACATTGGAAAGCTTTCCGGACGAGGCAAGCTCAACAATATTCTGTATATCGGTGACGCCGAGCATTTTCCTTGCAAGACCGGAGAGCGTTCCTCCCCCGATTCCGGTGCCTCCGAGATATTCGATTTTTTTTCCGCGTTCCGCTTTGACAAGCGCGGTTCCGGTTCCCATACTTACAACAATTGCTTTGTCAAGTCCCGACAGATAAAGACCGCCAAGCCAATACAGTTAAATTCTGAAACATGATGACATTCAAGACCGTAGAGCGGTTTGGTTAAATAGGAGGAGCCGACGCCGGTAACCATTACCTTCTCAATATTTTTGAGTTCCAACTGATTTTCGTCCGTGAATTTGCCGAAAGCGCCGTATACCGCGGTAATCGGATCATTGGCTTTTACGAAGATCGGTTCGATGAGTTTCCCGCTTCGTTCAAATCCTACAATCTTTGTAGTGCTCCCGCCTACGTCAATACCGATAATAACTTTCATTTTTTGCTGTTCATCCTTCCGGGATATTGGTAAAACTACTATTATTATAACACATAAGGAAATAATTTTCAACCGATAACTTAAAAAAGAGTGATTTGTCTGATATTGCCGAAACTATTGACTTTTTTATATTGTTGTGATATGATAAAAACATATATTGCTGATTTTCTTTTATGTTAACCGCGGGGGCAATTGAAATGGAAAAAATATTTCCCGAAAACATTTTTACCGAACGGATAAGTCCGGATAAGGTGTATTATGAAACCAGAAATTTTATAAATAATGTATTGCCTTTTTCATTTCATATTGATATAATGGTGAACACCTCCCATCATTATGTTCACAAGCACCGCGAGATCGAGATTTTATCGGGGATATCCGGTTCCGGGCAGGTGATTGCCGATTTAAAAACGATACCGGTTGACGAGAACGAGATTGTCGTCATAAACCCCAACAAGGTGCATTATATCGTCTCCGATAATATTTTTAAGTATTATTGCCTTATCATCGATTCCGATTTTCTTGAAGCAAACGGAATTGATACCGAATCGGTTTATTTTAAAGATCATATTACCGATCCCTCGCTGACCGCTATGATTGAAAATCTTAATTCGGAATGGAAGAAGGATGATGAATACCGGAATATGATGCTGAAATCCTGTGTTATCGGGATTATCGTAAACCTTTGCAGAAATCACCTTGTAAATGAGACTATGCTCGAAAAGGAAAGCAGAACGCTTCAAAAAATCAAGCACTCGATTAACTTCATAAAGAACAATTTCAGAAACGAGCTTACGCTTGACAATATCGCCGATGAAGCGGGACTCAGCAAATATCATTATTGCCGGGAATTTAAAAAAGCTACCGATCTTACTCCTGTGGAATTTATTAACAGAACACGATGTGAATTTGCCAAAAATCTTCTTGAATCCAAGAAATACTCTGTTGCCGAGATCGGAGAGATGAGCGGCTTTTCAACATCTGCCCATTTTTCTAAGACGTTTAAAGGCTTTTTTGGGGTATATCCCTCCGACTATATGAAAAAAATGATGTAAAAGGACAACTCAAATGAAAATTTATATAAATAATAATACCGATCCGTATTTTAATCTTGCTTCCGAGCAGTATCTTCTTGATAACGAGACGGATGAGGTGTTCATGCTTTGGAGAAACGCCAAGGCGGTCGTTATCGGAAAAAATCAAAATGCATATGCGGAGATAAATAAACCTTTTGTTGATGAGCATGGAATTAAGGTGGTGCGCCGTCTGACGGGAGGCGGTGCCGTGTTTCATGATCTCGGAAACGTGAATTTTACCTATATAGTAGCAAGAGAGAATTGTCCGTCGCTTGATTTTGAACGCTTCAGCCGCCCTGTTATAGACGCGCTGCGAGATATCGGTGTGGAAGCGGAGCTTTCCGGAAGAAATGATATCACTGTCGGAGGGAAAAAAATATCCGGTAATGCACAGTGTGTTTATAACAACAAGGTAATGCACCACGGAACATTGCTTTTTTCGGCCGATATGTCTCAAATGGCAGGGGCTCTTACTGTAGATGAGGAAAAGATCAGGAGCAAAGGGATTAAGAGTGTCAGAGCCAGAGTATGTAATATTTCGGAGCTTCTTCCGGACATGGATGTAATTGCTTTCAAGGAGTATCTCGAAAACAAATTTGACGGTGATAAAAAGGAATTTTCCGACGGGCAGAAGGCGGAAATACAGCGCTTAAGGGACGAGAAGTATTCCACATGGGAGTGGAATTACGGCGTCTCAAAGGAGTACAACAGAAGGTGCAAAAAGTATTTTCCTTTCGGAACCGTTGATATCTCTCTGAATGCCGATCACGGCGAAATCAAAGAGGTGCGTTTTTTCGGAGACTATTTTGGGGTGAATGATATTTCAGTTGTTGAGCAGAGACTGATCGGGTGCCGCCTTGAAAAAGGAGAGATAGAGGAGCGTCTTTCGGACATAGAAAAATTTATCATGGGGGCGGATAGGTCTTCGATTTCCGGACTTATTTTAGGATAAAAACCGGAGGATGAAGGAATTTTCTATACCGATATTTTCCATACCGATAAGAATCTCGTAAAGACAGCTTGACAGTTTTCGCAGAGAAAATTTCTGTGCCGACCGAACAGAGGCAGCATAAAAGAGGTTAAACCGTGTTTTGAATCGGTTTAACCTCTTATTTATTTTTGGCAGCTCAAAAAAGTCACTGCTCAAATCCGGCTCGATCTGTTTTCCATCATTTGTCACTAAATTTCTTGTTAGATATACACTGTCTGCGGAATTTTGGTTTAGACTGACGAAAAATCTCTTTGCCGTCTATGAACATTGCATTTTTAGCGATATTCTTTATGCAATTACAAATGCTCGGAATTGCCGGATTTTGAATGAAAAAGTGAAAATACTGCCGTTTTACGGCTCCGTATACATGCTCTCTGCAATCAGCTTAACGCTTCCGCGGTGTATCTTGAAAATTGCCGATGACAGCGAAGATGTGCAAGACGTAAGCGGCTTTTTTAGCTGGGATTCATATCAGCTTTTTAAAATCCTCTGTCCCGTAAAGGATCATTTCGGCACCGAGCTGTTCCAAAAGCTCCTTCGGGCGGTATCCCCAGGAAACGCCGACAGGGTGAAATCCAGCGTTGGTGGCGAGATGCATATCGACATCGGAGTCACCTATCAGAACGGTTTCCTCCGGCGTTCCCCCGAGAATTTTTGCTATATAGAGGGCGCCCTCGGGAGAAGGCTTGTGCGGAAACTGACCGTTGTGACCGAGAACAAGCTCAAAGGTTCCCTCGGGAAAAAGCTTTGCACAGATTGCCTTTGTCTGGATATCCTGCTTGTTTGAGAAGACGGCAAGTCTTGCTCCCCTTTCTTTGAGATAGGCAATTCCTTCCGGGACGGCAGGATAGGGCTTTGTCGTTTTCAGATATTCCTCGGCATAATATTCCGAATATTTCGCGTATGCGCGATCAATGATCTCTTCGCTTTGGCGATATTCTTCAGGCAGACAGCCGGTAACAAATACCCGCGCTCCGTTATTTATATTACGAAGCGTATCTTCTGCGGTAACCTCGCGCCAGCCGAAATACCGCAGCATACGGTTCATAGCCGACCTTAAATCTTCGATTGTATAGGCAAGCGTTCCGTCAAGATCGAATATAAAATATTTGTGTTTACAGTACATATTGATATCTCCGTAAAATTTTCAGTCGGGCAATTCATCGATCAAATCGATAAACCAATAGGGAAGATCCCTGTCGCAGTCGATAAGCCGCTTGTTTTCCAAAATCGCAATTTGCCTGAATTTCCGGGTGTTATCAAACAATATCGCGTCATCGCATAACGGCAAAGCGGCTCTGAGATTATGATTGAGCTGAGAAAATCTTTTGATAATAAACTGATCTGCGATGCCGTGTCCGCCGTTTGCCATACGCTGATGTACCCGCTCGATGGCGACGTTTATATCGTCTATACCGATATAATAGAGGACGACCGTAAATCCGTGTTCCTTTGCGGAGTTGATATGGCGGAGCATCGCCGCGCCGGGAAGCGTTGTTTCGATATGAAAAGATGTTCCTTCCTCAATGTATTTTGAGATAAGGTTCATTGCCGTTCTTCCGGCGTGTATATTGGCATACGGATCCTGATTTCCTCCGAATTGCTTTGCAAGCTCATCAATATTGATTCTTTTGCCGAGATTTTCACTTTGTCGGAGCACATGATAGAGAGACGTTTTTCCGGCGCCGTTAATTCCGGCAATAACGGTAAATCTCTTTTCGGAACTCATAACAGTATTTCTCCGACGATTTTTTCCTGCGAAAGCTGCAGCTTCAGGTTTATCATTGCCCGGCAAAAGATTTTTTCCTCGCGTGAAGCGGCAGAGGAAAGCTCCGCCTCAAGTTCGGCAATGGTGATGTTCTGAAAATCTCTGTACATATCGGAGACCTTGTCTGATTGTTCCATGTTATATTCCTTCTTTGCTCTCAAGACGACTTTTGTGCCGGGAGGTGTATGAAAACAGTATGTATTATCGATTTAAGGCAATACCGCCGGGTGCACAGCTAAGGCCTTTATTGCGATATGCTTGCCTCTATTCCGTCATACTTCACAAATTTCGTCGGCAGAG
>USPP01000099.1 GCA_900556615.1 uncultured Eubacteriales bacterium | reverse complement strand
GATAAGCTCGGCGTCGGGGAACCGACCCTGCTCGATATAATCGGAGAACTGGAAAAGCCGGGGCGTGATGTACGAGATACTCTCCCACAGCAAGAATTTCGAGATGACATTATGGATATGAACGATCTGAAGCCCGGTATGGTACTTACCGGAACCGTAAGAAATGTAATCGATTTCGGCGCTTTTGTCGATATCGGCGTTCATCAGGATGGCCTTGTCCATATTTCTCAAATTTCAGATAAATTTATTAAGCATCCCTCCGAAGTGCTCTCGGTCGGAGACAGGGTAACGGTTAAAATTTTATCTGTCGATGTCCAAAAGCAGCGTATTGCTCTTACAATGAAACAATAATTTTTAATATATTAGAGATTTTCTCGCCGTTTCATGTCAGTATTCAATAATCAGCATCAAATCTTGTACAAATCGCACAAACACTTTACTTAAATTTTGGAGATTTAACCCCTTTAAATTTCTTTTCGAATTTGGTAAAATAGTAAAGCAAAATGTAATGTTGCGGTATTTGTTTTCCGCATAATTTGACGGAAAACCCTGCATTTCGCTGTCTGCCGCACACAAATATTTCAGGAGGATTAATATGGCAAGTCTTTCATTTAAACACATTTATAAGAAATATCTTGGTGGAGTTACCGCCGTTTCGGATTTTTGTCTCGAAGTCAGAGATAAAGAATTCATTATTTTTGTAGGACCTTCCGGTTGCGGAAAATCCACAACGCTTCGTATGATCGCCGGTCTCGAGGAAATCACAGAGGGTGAGCTTTTCATAGGCGACCGTCTTATCAATGATGTCGCTCCTAAAGACAGAGATATAGCAATGGTTTTCCAGAACTATGCTCTGTATCCTCATATGACTGTTTTTGACAATATGGCATTCGGTCTTAAGCTTCGCAAGGTTTCCAAAGAGGAAATTAAGCGTAAGGTTGAAGAAGCCGCCCGCATCCTTGACATATCACATCTTCTTGACAGACGTCCGAAGGCACTTTCCGGAGGTCAGAAGCAACGTGTCGCGCTCGGTCGTGCAATCGTCCGCGAACCGAAGGTATTCCTTCTTGACGAGCCGCTCTCCAATTTGGACGCTAAGCTTCGTGCGGCAATGAGAACAGAGCTTACCAAGATTCATCAAAGACTCGGCACTACTTTTGTATATGTAACACATGATCAGGTTGAAGCTATGACTATGGCTTCCCGTATTGTCGTTATGAAAGACGGACTTATTCAGCAGGTTGACACTCCGCAAAACCTTTACGATTATCCCACCAATATCTTTGTTGCTGGCTTTATCGGAACTCCGCAGATGAACTTTATCGACTGCACCCTTAAAAAGAACGGTTCTGACCTTTATGCCGTATTCGGGAAGAACGAAATCAAGCTTCCGGCTGAAAAAGCTTCGGATCCCGCTCTTGCCGATTACATCGGAAAGGAAGTCATTGCAGGTATCCGTCCCGAGTGTCTTAAAGATGAACCGCTTGCAATCAGTACGATGACCGATTCTGTTATTGATGCACATGTTGATGTTACCGAGCTTATGGGCTCTGAAATATATCTTTATATTTCTACCGATGGTATCGATCCTCATACTCCTCAAACGCTTGTAGCACGTGTTTCACCGCGCTCACAGGCAAGAACCGGCGACGATATCAAGATCGCTCTTGAAGCCTCCAAAATTCATATCTTTGACAAAGACACCGAAAAGTGTATCGCTCACTGATTGAATTTCAAGTTGCCGCTGACCTTTCATAAAGGTCAGCGGTATTTTGGTCTGTTTTCTACATTAATGTATGATACTTCCGATATCATTCTAATGATAGTCTTTTTACCTTTTTGTATTGATGGTTTGAATTATAACAATTTAACGAATCATAGATTGAAGCTGAAAATTGGCTATAATATGGCTGATAATATAAAAAAACAGTATTTTATGCATGAAATGTTTTTATTTCGTGATATTAAGATACTATAAAGTCAGCTCCATGGTACAAGTATTTTGGCTTATAACTTATTTACGCTGTTGTTTTAATATCAGTTATTATGATCAAGCCATTGCCCCGGTGTAGATTAAAACAGCAATAAATGATAATTTATCCGGCAATTGTATGTCACGGATAACTGCCCATACAGTATTGGACAAAAATTTAAGAAACCGTACTTTCATCGATGCGAAAGGTGAAAGTGACTTTTATTATTATATTTTATTATATTGACAAATACCTTTCAATAATATATAATTGTATAGATGGTAATATAACATAACAATTGATCTGGGGGTAAATACTGAAATGAAAAAAAACGAAAGCCTTACTCCGAAAATTGTAACGGATTTACTTCAATTAGTCCGTACAGGCGCTGAAAACTTTGGAGACAAGGATATATATATTTATCAGGAAAACAAACAGGAAAAACGTCTTTCATACAAAGAGAATTACGAACGCATTCTGTGGTTCGGTACGGCGCTGTGTGAGCTCGGTCTTGCTGGAAAAAATATTGCCGTTGTGGGCGATACGCATCCTTCGTATATGACATCTTTTTTTTCCGTCATCTCTTCAAACGGCACGATTGTTCCTCTTGACAAAGATCTTCACGACGACGCACTGATAGATTTTATGAATATCGCTGAGGTCAGCGCCGTTATTTATACAGAAAACTTCAACAAAAGGCTTATCAATCATATAGACAAGCTCCCGACCGTTAAATATTTTATTCCGATTATGGATTGGACCGAGGATTGCTCTAAAAATCATGTTATAGCGTTCAATGAATTGCTTGAAACCGGAAGAAGGCTCTATGAAAACGGAAACACCTCCTTTACCGATATCGAACCGGAACTTGAACATCTCGCCGCCATCCTTTTTACCTCAGGAACTACCGGCACAAGCAAAGGAGTCATGCTGACACACAAAAATTTTGTTGCCGCTACCAACGGGTCGGATCAGTCTATGACGCAATTTAATAAGAACAACGTATTTGTTGACTGTCTGCCCATGAATCACTCTTATGAAATAACCTGCGGTCAGCTTGCTATACAAAACCTCGGCGCCACCATGGTCATTAATGACAGCATCAAGAACGTCCTTCGCAATTTCGCAAAATATAAGCCGAATGCGCTTATGCTCGTCCCCCTTTACGTTGAAACAATGTACAAGAAAATCTGGTCGGAAATCGACAAGAAGGGAATGCGTAAACAGGTTAGACTTCTCATGAAAATCAGCGACGCCCTTCTCAAAATAGGGGTGGATATGCGCCCGAAATTCTTCTCTCAAATCACCGGCGCGCTCGGAGGAAATCTAAAGCATATTGTGGTCGGAGGCGCTCCGATGCGGTCAGAGATTATTAAGGACTTCCGCAGCTTCGGAATCTATATTCTGGAAGGATATGGTATTACAGAATGTTCTCCCCTTGTTGCGGTAAATCGTCTTGGAGAAGAACGCGCCCATTCAGTTGGTCCTGCCGTCGAATGCTGTCAGGTAAGAATAGACAAACAACCCGGAGAGGAAACGGGAGAAATTGTTGTCAAGGGAGATAACGTAATGTTGGGTTATTATAAAAATCCCGAAGCAACAAAGGAAGTCTTTACCGATGACGGCTGGTTCAGAACCGGCGATATCGGTTATATGGACAAGGATCAGTACATATATATTACCGGACGCAAAAAAAATGTAATTATTCTCAGTAACGGTAAAAACATATTCCCAGAAGAAATCGAAGAGCATCTTTCCGAAAGATCGGATATCATTGCTGAGAGCGTTGTTATCGGTCGTCCGAACGCCTCGGGAGAAACTGTAATTACTGCCGTTATCTATCCAAATCCCGATTTTTCAAAAGAAAAATCTAAAGAAGAAGTATTTGAAGCTGTTAAAAATGTTGTAACAGAAATCAATAAATCCCTTCCCGTTTATAAACAGGTACGCGATACCGAAATACGTGAAACGGAATTTGAAAAAACAACTACAAGAAAGATCAAAAGATTTCTTGTAAAATAATATATTATTATTTTCGGAGGAACACCATCCATGTTTGAAAAAGTTAAAGAAATGCTTGTAAACGATCTTGCTGTCAATGCCGACGACATAAAGCCTGAAGCAGAGCTTATAAATGACTTGGGGATCAATTCTCTTGAGCTTGCAGATCTCATCCTTCTCTGTGAGGAAAAGTTTGGGATCGAGGTAAAAGATGATGATATTCATAAGTTTATCACCGTCGGTGATGTCGTCTCTTATCTTGAGGAAAACACAAAATAATCAAAATCTGCGTTAATTTTAAAACAAAGGAAGTGTGATAACTTGGAGAAGTATGTTAAATTTCTTATAACGCTTTCAACTGTGACTGCAATTCTGCTTGTTCTTGTTGTTATTGCCGTAATCATTCACTATCTCAGAACCCGTTCCATGGCAGAAAAACTCTTAAATAATGGGAAAAGAAACGGTGATTTTGTTTACGATCTTCTCCGCACTTACTTCCCGAAAGGACGGCTTTTCAAGCGCGTTCTGCTTCCTGACTTTTTGCCCGACGGCTCTGTTGTACGCCGCATTCCCGCCGATATTATACTTGTTGAGCGTGGAGGAGTGTTTGTAATTCGGGTAAAAAATATTTCCGGTATGATCGACAATCCTAAAACCGGAAATTGGCTTGTAAGAAATCAGAACGGCACTACCGAGATTCCCAATCCCTTTGAACAGAATATCGGCGGAATCCGAACAGTGAAAGAAATTCTTAAGCGTGAAAATGTATATAATGTTCCCTTATATAATATCGTCGTCTTTTCCGGTCGGAAAGTCACTTTCCGAAATCGTTCCGAAAAGCTTTTGACATCTGATTATCTCATAGAAGCACTTCGCGATATGAACAGAAACAAATTTCTCAGCCAAAATGAAATATCAAATGCAGTAGCTGCAATCAGAAAATATCTTCCCTCTTCTGCAAAACGTCAAATGGATGCCTAAATAATAATTATAAGAAGTACCATTTATATTTTTCCAGAAGTCGTTTGAAATGTTGCGTCATACCGTGAAAGGAAGATTTCAAACTGTTAAAATACTGATATAATGAATCCCGCTCTGATTTCGGAGTGGGATTTTTTCATGCTGTCAAAAAAGCGATATGAATTCTAAAATAATCAGATTTCATATAGTTTAATTAATCGACGGAAGTCATCTGCTCAGTAATATCGGAAGTTTACAGCTACGCTCTCTCACAGCCAAAACAGCAGATTTAAAACATATGCTCTCACAGTCGAGATAACGCAGAAGCCAAATCCTGTTTCATTGCAGAGGGTATCCATACGAACAACGGAAAATATACTCAACAGCAATAAAAAACACTAAACCGAAATCATCTAAAAATACCTTCGTAAAAATTTTAAAATCTGAACACCGAGTTTAAAAACTATTATACATTGCTTCGAAATTCTGCCTCGACGTTCCTCAAAAAAAGATTTTACACAAAAAAGTTGCCCTTTAATCGCACGTAAAGTCTATAAAATGGCAAACACAAAATCGCTTTTGATACATTTGAATTTTCTTCCCCTACCAAAGCGGCAGTACAAACAGTAGGAACCGTCTCATGCGATCTGAAGAAAACCAAACCGGAACTCTGGTATTTGGAGGAGAATCGAAGTGTAAAACAACAATTGTCGATCCCATACAAGTCAAGCATATCCTATGCTATTCACCCGAACGAATTTAGTGTGCTTTCTAAATTATTTCTATCTTAGCCAGAAATACTATTTAAATACCGTGATTATTTTTTATAATGCAATGTTCAACATATATCGGATATAAATCCTTTAAAAAGATAGAAAAGAATAACCGGCAACCTATCCTCTCAGATAGCGCGCCGGTTATTATCATTTTGTTGCCTTTATCAGTAACCGCCTGATATCCTCAGACGAAAAGTCATATTTCTCCCCGCAGAACTGACACCGCACGGAAGTTATCGGATCCTTTGACATATCGTCAAGCTCTGCGGCGCCTGCCGATAGCAAGGCCTTTTCCACTTTGCTTCTGGTACACTCGCATTGATATGATATAGCAAATTCGTCAAGTAACTCCATATCAAAGGCAGAAAGTACAGTATGGCATATCTCTCCAGGAGTAAGACCTTCCGACAGCATTGAGGTGACAGAACGAAAATCTGAAATACAACTTTCTACGCGTGAAATCGTATCATCGTCCGCGGCTGGGAGGAGTTGGATGATAAAGCCTCCGGAACAGGCAATGCTTTTATCGGTATTAACCAATACGCCGAGAGCA
>USPP01000098.1 GCA_900556615.1 uncultured Eubacteriales bacterium | reverse complement strand
GCTGCTGACAAAATATTGAATAAAATACATGATAAGAGAGCGCTTCCCACCGCTCTTGATCTCAATATGGGGTGTCCTGTAAAGAAGATAGTGTCTAACTGTGAGGGAGCGGCGCTGATGAAAAATCCTGTGCTTGCCGGAGAAATAATTAAGACGGTTTGTTCTGTTTCATCGATTCCGGTTACCGTAAAAATCAGAGCCGGGTGGAACGACGGAAACAAAAACGCAGTGGAAATGGCTGAGATTGCCGAAAAAAACGGCGCGGCAATGATTTGCGTTCACGGAAGAACACGGGAGCAGATGTATGCGCCCCCGGTTGATATAGAGATTATTGCTGCCGTAAAACGCGCGGTGTCAATACCGGTAGTGGCAAACGGCGGTATATACAGTGCCGCTGATGCCATGCGGATGTTTGAGCTTACCGGATGTGACGGGGTTATGGTTGCACGCGGATCAATGGGAAATCCTTGGATTTTCGAGGAAATTAAGGCCGCAATGAATGGAGCTTCCTATGTTCCGCCGCCACTTGAAAAAAAGCTCGCCACAGCGATGCATCAGATAAAGAATATGGTGAAGGACAAAGGAGAACGAGTTGGACTTCTTGAGGCGCGGCGTCATCTTTCCTATTACATTAAGGGGGGGAACGGCGCTTCGGAAACACGGTTTAAACTCAACAGAGCCTCTTCTTTTAATGAATTTAAAGAGATAATAGATGATTTTTTAAACAGAAACAATTAGCGGTATTATAGATTTAAAAAGGAGTGATCGGATGTGCGATAACCTCCCGGAGGCAGTGATAAAGCGCGCTGCTAACGGAGATTCTTCCGCCATGAGCGAGATAGTCGAATTTTATCAAAAGCTTGTATATAATCTTGCCTATTCCATGCTTCTTAACCGAGAGGATGCGCTTGACGTTTCACAGGAGGTTTTTATCAAAATCTACCGTTTCATTCCGAATTTTAAATTTGATTGTGCGTTTTCTACATGGATATACACCGTTACAAAAAATTCTGTTTCGGATCTGTGCCGTTCAAAAAACAGGCATATATCGGCCGGTATTGATGAAGAAAGTGTGGCAGACGATGTTGCAAGCCTGTCGTGCCGCCAATCGGATATAGAGGAACAGGCGATTTGCGATGAAAGAAAAAAGCTGCTTTATTCGGCAATTTCTATGCTGAGTGATAATCACAGAGAGGTAATTGTGCTTTACCATTTTTGCGGAATATCATATGAGAAAATTTCGGAGCTTTTAGGAATAGAGAAGGGAACTGTAAAAAGCCGGCTTAACCGTGCAAAAAATGAATTGAGAAAAATTCTGTTGGATAGGAACTTTTTTTGAAAATGTGCGTCATATATGCAGAATTTTAATAATGTAAGGGGGGGAGCAGAGGTGAAAGAAGAGTGCGGCGATATAAAAAACATGATTTTCGAATATCTATCGGGAGAGCTTACCGAAGAAGAAGTGAAAATTTTTGAAAAACATATTTTAACCTGCGACGAATGCCGTGCAGAGCTTGACTTTTCAAAGGAATTAGACGGTTTTCTCGACAATATTGCCTGTGAACCTCCCGAGGAACTTAAAGGGCGTGTCATTTCGACTGTAAAGCGGGACAGGCGACTGAAGCTTTTTTACCGTATTTCAAAAGCGGCATTACCTGCTGCTGCGATGATAGCGATAATTTTTCTTCTTTGCGGATATCCTCGGACAGCGAAGATGAATTCTCCTGCTGAAGACGAGGGTACTATTTTAGAAGACAATTATTGTGACGCTGAAATGCCGTCGGATGCTGAAAATGAGTTTATCAGCGGAGACAAATATCCTGATATTTGGTTTTTCTTTACCGAGGAAGGCTTTCTTCTTGGGTGCGAGGAGGAAATATCCGACAGTCATGTTTCAGATAAAGAGACGTCCGGCGATGAGACATCTTCAAATACCGATGAAGCGATTTCCAAAAATGAAAATTTCTCCACATCGGCGGCAGAGTCTCCCGAAGCAAGTGCGCCGGCGGAGGAACCTACGACAGATATAGAAATTCCGGGGATAGACGACGATCTGATTCAACATTTTTATTTGGAAATATATTTGGTAAAATCTTATCTTATGGTTCATAAGCTGCCGGACGGTATGGGGAGACCGGTTACGGTATACCATTATCAAGAGTATGATATTCATATCTATGAGTACGGCAGCGATTTTCTTCCGGATAACATGACGGAACTTTATGAGACGGGAGAATATTCACTTATCATAGTAAAAAATGGAGCATAAGGCTTAGCAGATATTAAGGGAACACCACCGGGTTTACGGCTTGTGCCTTGACGGTAATCTGCTTGTCCATTTTCCCGTCTACTTCACAAATCCCGTCGGTAGAGGAGCTACTCTTGCCTCCAAACTGTATTGTTCAATGCAAATTGACTGCATGTTTGCATCGCCGGAACTCAGCGGTATTGCCTTAAAAAACAGTTACCTATGGTAAAATTATCAAAATCACCTCCTATCATTCTGATTTTATAAACCCTAACTGTTTTAATGCAGCCTTTATAATCATCTCTGAAAATAATTTGAATTTTTTTGAAAACAATTTAAATCAATCCCCTATATATCCTCACACAATTGACAAATAGCAAAAAAAGTGATATAATTATGTGGATTTATAAATTTGGATGTAATGATTTTTTGAGAAGTATAGCGTGAAAGATGTGCACAGACATTTCATGCCGAAACTATTTATGCCGCCGCTTTGGCGGCGGAATGGAGATTAAAATGTTATATATCATTGACACCGCCAATATCGAAAAAATTCGGCATTGTATTGAATATTTTCCTATCGCCGGGGTAACGACCAATCCCACGATAATTTCAAAAGAACACACGGATTTCATCAAATTGATAAAAGAAATCGAAAACATTATCGGTAACAACAGGATGTTTCATATTCAGCTTACCGGGGATACTGCAGACAAAATGATAAAAGAGGCGAAAGCCTTGCGCGACATAATCGGAGATAATCTCTATGTAAAAATTCCCATCTCCGAAGAAGGTCTTAAAGCGACAATGAAACTTCACAGTGAAGGTTTTCATATTACAGAAACTGCAATATTTACGCAACAGCAAGCGCTTATGGCGGCTATGGCAGGAGCTGACTTTGTTGCACCGTATGTTAATCGTCTTGATAATATTATCAGCGACGGGGTAAACGTTGTCAGTGAAATCGTAGAGCTTTTCACAAAATATAATCTCAAAGCAAAAGTCCTTGCCGCAAGCTTTAAAACGGCTGAGCAGGTACATAAAATCAGCATGGTCGGAGGTCATGCAGTCACTGTAAATCCCGACATTCTTGACGGTCTTATATATCATCCGCTTACAATGTATGCAATTGATGACTTCAAGGCGGATTGGGAAAGTGTTTACGGCAAAAAAACAATTCTTGATATGATGAAGGAATAAGAGGGATATGATTTACAGAAAAACGGCAAAAGCCTTTATTCGCTTTATGAGTGTTACCTTAGCGGCGTTTAGTCTCTTTTTTGGTATTTCTGTTTATGAAAGCGAAACGGCAGGAGCCAAAACGACGATAGGTGAAATCGACGCAAAGATCAGCGCGCTTGAAGACGAGTTAAAAAAAGCCTCTGAAGCAAGACAAGCGGCTGAAAAAGCATATCAGAGTGTCAAAGACCAATACGATAATATAAAAGAAAGAAAAACTGCCATTGATTCTGAAATCGATGCTATATATAACGAATCCGAAATACTCAGGGTACTTATCGCAGGATATTCAGATCAAAAGGCTGCTCTTGATGAAAAAATCAATAAGACCCAGCAAAAACTTGATGAACGCCTCGATATACTCCGCGAAAGGCTGAGAGTTAGCTATGAGGACGGTAATTCCAATTATTTCGTAATACTTTTCAACAGTGAAGGACTGTATGATTTTCTCACATCGGCAGATCGACTTTCGGTTCTTATAGAGCATGACAACGAACTTATTAAAGAATGTGAAAGCATATGTCAAGAACTGCAAACACAAAAAAATGCCCTTTCCGATATCACACTTTCGGCAGAAAACAAATCCGCAGAACTAAAATCTTCGCTTCTTCTTCTTCAGGAAAAACAGAATGAGGTTCTCGAAATGATGCAAACACTTCAAGTGGATACGGAAGCGGCAAAAAACGCGTTTCTCGAAGCAGAAAGAGAAGAAGAAGCTTTTCAAGAAGAATTGCAAAAACGGCTTGAAGAGAGAAGTGAGTTAAACAACGGCAGTTACACAGGCGGGGATTTTGTCTGGCCGCTTCCTGCAAAATATAAGAAAATTTCTTCAAAATTCGGAAACAGAATTCACCCCGTCCTTGGTACCCCTCAATTTCATCGAGGTATTGATATACCGGCTCCTAATAAAACTGAAATATATTGCGTCAGCAAGGGAACGGTAATTGAGACAGGAAATGATTATGGTAACGGTAAATATGTTATTGTTGATCATGGAGGCGGAATTTCCACTATGTATGCGCATCTCAGCCGAATCGATGTCAAAAAGGGAGACATCCTTGACCAAGGAGAGGTATTAGGTCTGGTCGGAATGACCGGCTATGCCACCGGATACCATCTTCACTTATCAGTATATGAAAACGGTAAGGCAGTTGATCCGCAATTATATTATTAAAAAATATTAAACAAAACAATAGCTGATTCCAAAATCTATCGGGATCAGTTTTGTTTTTATAAATTCACTTTCATTTCAGAAACAAATAAGCATCTCAAAGAATAGAAAAGCCGCTTCATAGATCCGCAGATTTGTTCATATCTGCAATTTTCCGACATAAAAATGCCAATGGTGATTAACCGAGTAAGCTTCTCTTATCTGGAATTGTCAGAAATGTCCGACAGTAGAGCGCACGAAAACGCGATGCTCATAAGATATCTTTTCTTATTGACCTCATTTTACTTTAATATGGATTCTGTTCGGTTTGATATTATTGTTTAGAATATTAATCATTAAAAATAGCGAAAAACTGTTGACAAAAGAGAATTGATGTGGTATAATAATAAAGTCAGCCAAAGACAGCAGGTTTAAAGGTAATAGTTTCACGCTTCCTGCCGAGGTTTGCATTAAGAATATTGCTATTTGTATAGTATTATGATGTATGCCTGCGGAAGAAGTGAAATTCTCCTGCAGGCATTTTTATCAGGAGGTGAAATGAAATGCCAAGTGCAAAGATACTTGAACAGAAAAAGGCAGATACTGAGGCGCTTGTTGCAAAGCTTAAGGGCGCGGCTTCCGGTGTGCTTGTTTCCTATGCAGGCATAACGGTTGAGCAGGATACTGCGCTCCGCAAGGCACTTCGCGAGGCGGGTGTTGATTATAAGGTGTATAAGAATACAATGACCGAACGTGCGTGCGCCGAAGCAGGATATGCTGAGATGAAGAATTATCTCGGTGGAATGACAGCGCTGGCGGTAAGCAGCGAGGATGCTGTTGCTCCCGCAAAGATACTTAAGGAATATGCCGAAAAAATCGAGACTTTTGAGATAAGAGCCGGTTTTGTTGACGGCGAGGTCATTGATCAGAAAGCCGTAATGCAGCTTGCTGCAATTCCCAATAAGGAAACATTGGTATGCAAGATTATGCTCGGTATGCAGAATCCCCTTTACAAGCTCGCGTATGCCCTTCAGGCTATTATCGACAAGAGCGGCGAAGAAATTCCCGCTGAGGAAGCTCCGGCTGCGGAATAATATCTGCGGTATGATGCTGTAAACATTCTATAACATTATTTATAAAAGAGAGGTAAATAAAATGGCTAGCGAAAAAACACTCCAGATACTTGAAGAAATAAAAGGTCTTACTATACTTGAAATGAATGATCTCGTAAAGGGACTTGAGGAAGCTTTCGGTGTTACTGCCGCTCCCGTTGCTGTTGCCGGTGGCGCTGTTGCCGGTGCTGCTGCTCCTGCTGAGGAAGAGAAGACAGAGTTTGATGTCGTTCTTGCATCCTTTGGTGCTAAGAAGCTTGACGTTATCAAGGCTGTTCGTGAGATCACCGGTCTCGGACTCAAGGATGCTAAGGACCTTGTTGAATCTGCTCCTAAGGCAATCAAAGAGGGCGTTTCCAAAGATGAGGCTGAGAATATGAAGAAAGCGCTTGAAGAAGCAGGCGCAACTGTTGAAATCAAGTAATCTCCGTCTTTATTGTGTAGACTTGGGCTGTCGCTGAATCGCGGCAGCCTTATGTTTTTATATTATGTCAATCTAAGGCAATACCGCCGGGTGCACAGCTAACGTCTTTGCTGCGCATAGGCGTGCAC
>USPP01000097.1 GCA_900556615.1 uncultured Eubacteriales bacterium | reverse complement strand
GCATTAAATTCCTCGTAATGCGTAGCAGTCCGCGCATCGGCGCGGACTGTCCGAGCGTGAGCTTCGGATCGTCACGCCTGCATGCAACGTCGATGTAAACTTTTGAAGTGCAAAAATAAATTTTGTACTGTCGTTTTGCCTTGCTCATAGTAGCGAAAATGGCGCGAAGCGCCCCTTATCTTGATACAATAGAAACAACGTGGCACGGAAAAATCTGAAATCGATTGCAATTGCAGGATTTTTGAAAAATCCGTTTACATTGAGTTCACAATTTGTTGCATTATGTAAACCTTTCAAAAATTCAGTATTATTCATAAACTCACATGCAAGAAAATATATAACAAGCCCCCGCGGGAGTGGCCTCCGGCGAGGGTGGAAAGGAAGTATAAATGAGGACAAAAAAAGAAGAGGAAGCCCACAAGCTGCAACTTGTGAATCCGGCTTCCACATCCCTCTGTGAGGATATAGTATCACGAATTCCGCGAAAAGTCAATACAGAGCTTGAAAAAAAGCGTGTGTTGCCGGAATTTAACGGTGAGGGTTCGCTTGGTGAGATTTATCGGCAGAAGAAGCTGCGTTCTTTTCTGCTCTCTGCATCGTTTTCCCGTCTGGCTGCAGTTCGTGAGGATAATGCGCTTGCTGTTCGTGCGTATAACACGGAGCGCTGCGGCGATACGTTGCTTTTTGGTGTGCCGATCGGCGAGGACGGAACGCTTTTGAATGAGGGTGACAAGCTGCACTTGATGTCTGGAAACTTCTGCCGTGATCGCTTTTGCCCTTTCTGTAATTTTCGCCGTGCCCGAAAGCTCATGGCGCAGATGCTTCAATGCCTTGACTATCTCGGAGACAATTACAAGTATTTGTTCTTGACTCTCACCACGCCGAACGTTCCCGCTGATCAGCTTCGCTCGAAGATTACTCAAATGCGCCGAGCCGCTGCTGAATATTTGCGCGGTAAAGGATTCGGCGAGGATTATCGACTTGTCAAATCTAATATACTGGGCTATCAGACAAGCGTCGAGGTGACTCGCAATAAAAAAACAGGCTTATACCACCCCCACATGCACATTATTCTTGCCGTACCTAAGAATTACGCCGAGAAAGGCAGTGGGGATTATATCCCTCATGACCGTTGGCTTCAGGCGTGGCGGAACGTGATGCACGATCAGAGCATCACGCAGGTACATATTCAGACGCTTAAAGCTCTTGAAGATGATTTCCGAAAGCCTGTTGCCGAAGCGACAAAGTACGCTTTCAAGGATTCTGACTATCTGATAGATGGGAATGAACCTTTGACTGATCAAATCGTCGGCGAGCTTCTTTCCCAGTTTAAGGGGCTGCGCTTTGCTTCTTATGGCGGTGTGATCCGGCAGGCCCGTGCCGCACTTAAACTTCAAGACGTGGAAGCTGCGAACGCCGATCTGTCCGATGGTCCGATTGATTTCCGCACGGATTTGTTTATTTGCATGACAAAATGGGGCTACGGCTTGCAAAGCTATGAGGAGTTAACACCTATCGCCGTTATGTCCCCCGATGAGATGGCGAAGATATTAAGCCCCCGTTTGACTATGTCTTTTGCAGATGCTGCAGAACTGCGTCGAAAAGCGAATCCGGCTTTCGAAATTTTAGATCGTGGTTATAACTTGCCGATTAGAGAGTTACCCATCGAAAAGCCTGTAGGCATCGTGTATCCTCTGGATGAGAATCTCGAACCCATAAATTCGCCCTTTGACCATTAGGTTGAATATAAAAAGGGCTTCCCCCCGCTGTGCCGTGATTGGAGACCGCGATCACATGCGAGGGGAAGAAACCGCCGAAGCGGTGTATGTATTGTACCCGCTCCGGCAAGAAAAATCAATAGGAGCGTGTAAAAATGTTAGAGATTAACTACAAGTTTGTGCCGGAATTTGAGAGTGAGGAAGCTCGTGTAAAGTCGGATATTAGATCTTACGCGGGTAAGCTGCTCGAAATTTTGCAAATGCGTGTTGCGATTGTTTATCTGGATGAAGATAATAAACCCGTTGTGATGGCTGCTAACTCACGTTTGACGGATGCGCTTGATTTCAGCATGACAGAATATTGATTTGTAAAGCCCCTATCGTCTCCAATAGGGGCTTTTCTTTTTTATAGCTAAAAATACCCCTCATGATCATGAAGGGGTGTAAATGAGCCGTTAGAGGACGTGAGAGACGGACATACGACAAGAGAGAGCAAGCGGCGGGACAGGGACGCGTTGCGCCCTGCCCCGCCGCTGCCGTTGTCGGTGATTACCGAAAAAGGTCGCTGTGCGATCCTGTTCGGATTAGTTCGAGTATGAGTTCTCCGCGGTCTATTCGGTATACGAGCAGCCAGTCCGGTGCGATGTGACATTCTCTTGCGTTTGTATAATGCTTTGAGCTTGTCAGTCGGTGATCTCTCAGTGCCGGTGGTAAAGTGACTTCGTTTGCCAATAGATTTACGACTTTTTCCATTGATGCGGGATTGTATCCCCGTTTTATAGCTAACTTAAAATCGCGCTTGAATTGTTGCGTCGCTTTAATTGTCAGCATAGAGCCACTCCATCAGCTCGGCTACAGTGTCGAACGGTTCGGACATGCCGATTCCACGATCTGCGTCCTGTAGTGCCTTTATTGTTTCTTCGTTGGGTATTTCCTTTTTCACCTCGAACGGGAAGCCGCCGCAATTCAGTGCAGCTTGATAGAATATTCGCGTTGCCGTTGCCAAATCAAGTCCCAAAGATTCGAATAATGCGTTCGCTTCGTCTCTTACTTTCGGGTTTACCCGGATTGAGAAGTTGACCATGTTTGCCATTCTTGATGTCTCCTTTCGGTTTTGTTCTGCTTTTATTATATCACAGATGCGGATGTAATGCAAGAGTAACGCAAAAAAAAAAAAAATATCGTCATTGATGATTTTTGTTGCGAGTTCAAAAAAATGATTGACATTTCATAATCTATGAGTATAATAAGAGGGAGAAAGGGTGGTAAAGAATGGCAAGAAAAAGAGCAAATGGAAAGTCTTACCCGTCTGATGATTTGCATCCTGTTTCTTTCAAACTGGAGCCTTCTGTGTATGAGCATATGAGAGAGCTTTGCAGAATGGCGAATCTTCGTCCGAGACAGTATTTTTCGGCGCTTATTGAAGCTGATTATGATAGGGTTCAGGGCAATCCGAAGGTCAAGGAACTTTTGAAGCAGATTAGCGAGCTTGAAGCGCTCGTAAAAGGGATGACGGGCAGTGGTACTTCTCCCGTTATTGAGAAGTTCGGCAACAAATAGCACCAAACAGGCCTTCGGCCTATCAGTCTTTTTCGCTTCGACGACACCGTGCACTAAGGTTTTTTAATGGCTGCATGCCTGGGCGGCTGTATGCGGTTGTTCTGTGGCTGTACGCAAGCGGCCAAGCGCAAGCGTCCCTCCTCGAGCTCCCAAGCCGGACACAATCATGCTTTGCTGTGGCTGTTATCCTTGCATCCCATTGTGTCCGCCTTGGGTCCTCGACGGCACTACGTTAGGGCGACCATCCACCCCGCACGCCGTGCGTGCATACAATTTCCCCGCCGTGCGGATAAACCATCGTCTCCGGGCGACGTAGTCGCCGTTCCGGTCGTGAGCAGCTTGGTTTCTTGACGGTATTACGTTGAGTCGATTATTAAACGTTTGAAGGATGGTTGCCGACTATTTCTTCTTGTATTTCTTGTTTTATTGTTTTCATAAAGATTTTTTCTTGTTTTTTTTGCCATTGAAAGTATTCTATTGTTTTGTTTATTAGTTCTTGGTTTTCAAGCATTGTGTCTATTAGTTTTTCTTCGTCTATGCCGTCCCATCTTCCTGTTAGATAGTCCATTGTTACGTTGAATATATCGCATAGTCTGATTATTGTTTCTATGCTCGGTTCGTGTTTTCCGTTTTCATATCCGGCGTAGGTTTGTTGTGCTACGCCTAATTTTATTGAAATTTCTTTTTGTGTAAGTTTGTATGTTTTTCGTAATGCTTTTATTGTTCTTCCGATTCTTTCTCTTCTTTTTTCTACTACATCAAAACCGATATAGTCGTTTTTGCTTATATCTTTGTTTTCTGTCGCTTCATTTCTCCAATCAATATTATCTTCTGGTCTCATATTTATCCTTGTTACATTGTTCGATATTGCCATTACTTATCACCTCAGTATCTATTATTGCTTAAAGTCCTTGAAAAGTAAAGAAAAAATTTTTTTAGCTTTTTGAAAATACTGATATAATGAGTAAAAAGCTGTTGACAAATCGAGAATCTCGGTATATACTTATACTTAGAAAATCAGTAAAGGAGTTGAAAAAGAATGGAATTGCTGACATCGAAAGAACTGTGTGAATGTCTGTCGGTCAGCTATATGACCTTGTACCGTATGATGCAGAAAGGGTTGCCTTGTATCGTGCTTGGCTCTCGTGTCTATCGGTATGACTATGATGCCGTTATGGAGTGGTTGCGAACATCCAGTATCGCAGAAAGAAAGGAAGGTAAAGTATGAGACCGCTTACATCCAGAGAAGATAAGTTGCTTTACAGTATTACCCATCGACTTTGTTCTATCGCTTCGCCGGTGCTTCGCTCGCATATTCTTGTGCAGACTTCTCAGCTCGTTGATTTGCTGATTCTTGGAGATAGCTCCAAGGAATTGATTCATGCATATATCGATGAATCCGACGATTTGTCTGCGCAGCTTTTAGCGTTGCAAGCAGAGAATGAGGAACTGAAGCAGCAGCTTGAGAAGCTGCTGGCCAGAGCGTAAGCCGATTGAGAGCAGGGCGCACGGTGCGCATCGGCGCGCAGCGCAGAGGCGTGCGGCGGCGGGCTGTGCCCGCGCCGCGCGTCTCTATTAACTTGATTATAATGGGATAATGACGTAAAACTGCAAAGGCAGAGACGTAGTTGACGATAGAAAGGTGTGATAAAGCATAATGAAAGGAAAACAGAATGGAAGTTCAACATCAAGATTCAGTTCGAAAAATATCAGATAATTCTCCCGTAACATTGACGGTTGCCGGGAATATTCGCGAGATTTTGTTTCAGAGCAGTAAGCAAAAAGGAAGCGCGATTCTCGTTTTGGATAAAGACAGCTATATTTATCTTCCTACTGGCGAAATGTTTTATTTCAATCATAAAGATAAACGGATGCAAGACCCCAATGAGGTGCGGCGAACGATGCGCAGGGCGGCTTTTATCATTAATGCCAATACTGCGGATACTTCTCGATGTCGTTGGCTTACGCTTACATATGCTGAAAACATGCAGGATTGCAAGAAGCTGCGCAGGGATTTTGATAATTTCAAAGAGCGCCTTCAAGCTCATTGCGGACATTTTGAGTATATCGTTTGTGCCGAGCCGCAGGCACGGGGTGCGTGGCATTTACATGTGATTTTGATATTTCCCGGTAAGGCGCCGTTTCTTGCAAACGACCTTGTTTCCGCTTGCTGGAAGAAAGGCTACGTAAATGTACGCGCTCTGGGCGATAACGATAATGTCGGCCTTTACCTTACTTCCTATCTTGCGGATATTCCGCTTAAGGATTTGATATGGGATAAAAATTTTCGGGACGAAAAAGGCCGTTTGCGTCAGCCAGAAGATTTTGAACTTGGCGGTGTGTTGTGTGAAAAAGAAATTGGAAGCGGCAAACATTTGAAAAAGAAGCGTATCGTAAAAGGCGTAAGGTTGTATATGTATCCTGCCGGTATGCGTATCTTTCGGTACTCGCGCGGCGTTGTTCGGCCGGAATCGAGAGAAATGACTTATGCGGAAGCGAAGAAAGAGGTGGAAGGTCTTGCTTGTACATATGTGTCTGATGTTGTTCTTTCCGATGGAGATGAATTTCAGAAGGAAATTGTGAAGGAACACTACAATATTAAGCGAAAGAAGAAGTGAAGAAATTGAAGCTATCGGAATTGCTTTCCGCATATTTGCTTGAACAGCGTGTTCGCGGCAACTCTGAAAAGACTATCTTGTTTTATCGTCGCAACGTTGGGTATCTCGTTTCTTTTTTGTCGGATTCGGATGCCGATGCGGTGCGTCTTTCGGATTTGCAGAATTATTATTTGTCTGTTTCATCCCGTTCCGTTTCGTCGGTTACGGTGCAGACGTATATGCGCGCTGTCCGATGCTTCTTTTCTTGGGCGTACCGGGAAGGGTATCTTCGCAGTGACCTTGTTTCATCTTTCCGCCTTCCGAAGGCGCGCCGAAAGGTGTTTGATGTTCTTACGGATGATGAAGTCAAAAAGTTGCTTTTTGTCCTTCGCCAGCAGTCGGATTCCGCTTTGCGTGACCGGGATTCTTG
>USPP01000096.1 GCA_900556615.1 uncultured Eubacteriales bacterium | reverse complement strand
GGACAGCCATCTCGGAGATTTTATCGAGGACGATACCACGCCGGCGCCCGCGGATGCTGCCGCGCAGCGACTGCTCAGTGAGCAGCTGAACGATGTGCTTCATACGCTGACGCCGAGGGAGGAAGAGGTGTTGAAGCTGAGGTTCGGTCTTAAGGACGGGCGCGCAAGAACTCTTGAAGAGGTGGGAAAGGAATTTCATATTACCAGAGAGCGCATCAGACAGATTGAGGCGAAGGCGCTTCGTAAGCTGAGACATCCCAGCAGGTCGAAACGGCTTAAGGATTATCTCGATTAAACGACGCAGCAATTATTTGTTATAATGTACTAAACTTAAAGAATTTATGTTGTGCATAACGCTGCTTATCTTGTTCGATATTGCCAAATCTGCTGCTATGCATTTGTGAAATATGGATACGGTCAATCGCTGTTTTGCGTATTTTCATCTTTTGTGTCCGTTTTATTCAATAAAATAAACTTGACTTATTTGTTTTTATGATGTAAAATATTATCTGTCAAACTATATAAACTCGGAGCTGATTGCTCATTTTCAGGAGGAACCCAATGAAAAAGAAACTGTTATGCTTTCTTATCGCGGTGATCTGTGTGATTCCGCTTTCTTTCGCAGGCTGCGGAGACGATGAGGAGGTTACGGAAACCGGTACCAAACCCCTTACACTGAATATTTACGGTATAACGGGTGAGTCTACCACCGAAGAGGCTATCCTCAAGGTGCAGGACGAAATGAACGAATATACCGAAGGAAAGTTTAATACTCATGTTGTGCTTCATCTTTATCCCGAGGCGGAATATTATGACGTTATCGACGCTAAGCTTGCCGACATCGAAAGAATAAAGGCGGAAGAAGAAGCAGAGGCAAAACGGAAAAAAGAAGAAGAGAGAGCCAATGCGGCTGCCGGTATTACGGTAAAGAATACCGAGACGACCGCTGCCGAGACCGATGCGGAAACCTATGAGGATCACGGCGTTACCAAGACCGTTTATCCTGAGGAAAAAAATACGCAGCTTGACATTTTCATGGTTCAGGGCGCTTCCAATCTGAATAAATATCAAGAGGCGGGATACCTCAGTCCGCTGAGCGAATCGCTTGCCAATTCCTCCAAGATATTATATAAGTATATTTCCGCCGATCTCTTTGCCACGGCTACCCTTGAAGGAACAGGCAATGCTGACGGAACCGTTACCAAGGGAACCGTTTACGGTGTTCCGAATAATTATGTTTCCGGCGAATATACATATCTCCTTGTAAATAAAGAACTGGCGGCAAAATATTTTTATTCTGCAGAGGATGTTTCCACACTATCTTCTCTTGCCAACTTCCTTGACGATGTTTCCGAAAATGATAAAGAGTATATTACGCTTTATAATACCCCTACTCTTTCTGTGGTAAACCTGACGGAGGAGCCCTCTCTTATCGGAGGTATTGTTTCCACGGCTACAACAGGTTTTTCAAGAATTATCCCAAGAAATATTCTCGGTATAACCGGATATCAGAATTACTGGCAGGAGGTTTATAATTACAAAAAAGCAGGCTATATTACTGAGGGCGATTATTACTCCTTCCCCGCCGACGACGAAGGAAATCCCCGTAAGGTTGCGGCTGCATTTCTTAAGGGCGATGCCTCGCTCCCAGAGGAATATGAGGAGGATTACCATGTAATCACTTATGCAAAGCCTCTGGCAACAGCATCCGACCGTCCCGGAACCATGTTCTGTGTAAGCACCTTTACAAGCAATGTTGACAGATGTATGGAGATTATTACCGCTTTGCAGACGGTTTCTTCCTTCAGAAATACCTTCCAATACGGTGTTGAAGGGGAGAATTATACAACTGATGAATATACCGGAATGATCAGCTATCTGAATGATACCTATTCTATGAATCCGGAGGATACCGGAAATCTCTTTATCCTTACTCCCAACAGTACCATGAGCGAGCAAATGCTGAAGCTTGCCGAAAACGATTGGGCACTCGGTAAACAGCAGCTTCGGGATACGATAACCAGCCCGTATGCCATGTTCAATTTTAAAGTGATTACAGAAGACAATTATAAGACCGAGTCGTATGTCTATGCCGAGAAATATAAGGAGGCTCTTGAGGCTGCCAAGGAGGCCCAGGGATCCGATTTCGATGAGAGCAAATTTGTTTTCGACGAGGAGTATAGCGGGGAATATACCGATGTGATTCTTGCCGAGCTTGTAAAGCTGAGTGGAGAATATATAGCGAAAATCGAAGCGTTTGAGGAATATACCGACGACGAGGGGGAAACGGTTACGATGAAGGACTATATCAAATCTCTCCGTACGGAATTTGAGAAGAATGAGTATTATCAGATGTTGATCGATGCCGATAATGCCGATTCGCCCTATGCTCAGTATAACGCATGGTATTCCGAATCAGGTCCTCAGGCTGCGATGTGATAGGAAGATATCCCTTTTGGGTTATAATGCTTATGGCAGTGTTAAAAAGTCAAAACAGTTTTAACATGTGCTGAAATTGTTGATTGCTCTTTGCCGGCGCTGTCTGTCGGCGTTTAGCCCCCAAGCAAACGAAATTGGTTGTTTTCCGGGGCAAAAGTCGGAGCGGATTTGAAAATTATGGGCTTCTGCCTGTGATTTTTGGGGGCTGTAAAAAACATCGTGTTTTTTAACAGCCCCTTTGATATAGCTGCGGAGCGTGTTTTCCGGAGAACACCGATTGCTTTCGGAAGGAAAAGAGATAAAAATGGAACAGACTGCGGCAATCTTTTGGTATCTTTTTTGCCGGAGTTGGCGTTTCTGAGGCAGCCCTGTATGCAGATGAGTGTCATTTGCCAAGATGCTGCGGCTTGGAAAGGTGTGGAAAATGTCAGATAAAAGAACTGTTATTGAAAATAAAACCTTTGATGAGGAACGCGCTCTTTACGCGCTTCATTCTGCGGAGGTGAAAAAATGTATTTTTGCCGGTCCGGCTGACGGAGAATCGGCGCTTAAAGAATGTCGGGATATTGCTGTGAGGGAGTGTTCCTTTTCACTCCGGTATCCTCTGTGGCATGCCCGGAATTATTGTATAACTGATTGCTGCATGGACGAGCTTACCAGGGCGCCGATATGGTACTCCCGGAATGGCAGGCTTGTCTCCTCTGAAATCAGAGGAATCAAATGTCTGCGGGAATGCGATACGGTTTCGATGGAAAATTGTCTTGTTGTTTCGCCTGAATTCGGCTGGAAATGCAAGAATGTGGATATAAAAAACTGTAATATTACTTCTGAATATTTTTTGTTTGAGAGCAAGGATATCACCATTGACAGACTCGTTATGAAAGGAAAATATTCTTTTCAATATGTTTCGGACGCAGTGATTGAAAATTCCGAGCTTGATACGAAGGACGCCTTTTGGCACAGCAAAAATGTGACGGTGAGAAATAGCGTTGTAAAGGGCGAATATCTCGGCTGGTATTCGGAGAATCTCACTCTTGAGAAGTGCCGTATAACAGGAACACAGCCGCTCTGCTATTGTAAGAATCTGAGACTGATTGAGTGTACAATGGAAAATACCGATTTGTCTTTTGAGTATTCCGAGGTAGACGCCGATATCATAGGACATATCGATTCCGTGAAAAATCCGCGGTCGGGACGGATTGTTGCCGATGAATATGGCGAAATTATTCTTGAAAATTCAGTCATGAATTCCGATTGTCTGATTGAAAATAGAAAAAATGTCTGATTTGACGGAAAATATTTATATAATGAATCATTCATGCATTAAAAAACAAATAAATATGTTATAATAAATAAGGGTATTGCTAAAAATTCGATGTTCATAGACGGCAAGGATATTTTTTCATCAGTTAAAACAAAAATTCTGCAGACAGCGTATCCATCTGTCAAGGATTTTGTGAAGAATGACAGAAAACAAATCGAGCCGGATTTGGGAAGTGATTTTTTAGAGGTGCCCATAAAAAGGGAATATGACCGACGGAATGAAAAAGCCGATATTCATGCTTTTATGAAGGTCGGAATACTTCCCGCGAAACAGCGCCGGCTTTTCAGGCGGGTAACGGACGGAATTACTTTCCCTGCTGAAAACGGATATCAATTTTGGAAAGGATGGCATATTATGAAGGAATTAAAAGGAACCAAAACGGAGACCAATCTGCTTGCCGCATTTGCCGGAGAAAGCGAAGCAAGAAACAAGTACACTTATTTTGCAAGCGTAGCAAAAAAAGAAGGCTACGAACAGATTGCGGAGATCTTTCAAAAAACCGCAGACAATGAGAAAGAGCATGCCAAAATGTGGTTTAAAGCTTTGGGTGGGCTCGGAAATACCGCTGCAAATCTTGCTTCCGCCGCCGCCGGCGAGAATTATGAGTGGACGGAAATGTATGAGGGCTTTGCAAAGGAAGCGGAGGAGGAAGGCTTTACGGAGCTTGCTATAAAGTTCCGCATGGTCGCGGATATCGAGAAAACGCATGAAGAACGTTACCGTGCGCTTCTGAACAATGTTGAAATGAAAAAGGTATTCGAGAAGTCTGAGATTACCATGTGGGAGTGCCGTAACTGCGGTCACATTGTAATCGGGACGAAGGCACCGGAGGTTTGTCCTGTTTGCGCGCATCCCCAAAGCTACTTTGAGGTGAGAAAAGCCAATTATTGATTGGTACTTTTTTAGGGCACCCCTAATAATTCATTGGTCAAGACCAGCACGAGCAGTTTTTCGTTATTCGTCACAAATCCTTGACAGATGGATACGCTGTCTACGGAATTTTAGTTTTGAGTGACGAAAGAATCACTTTGCCGTCTATGAACATTGAATTTTTAGAGATATCTTTAATAGGAGAAAGACTGTTGCGTTAACACGCGGCAGTCTTTTTTGTATGGAAAGCTTCAAAGAAAGAGATGCTTTTCCGTAAAGGGACGTTAAGGAATCACTGAATCAATCGCCAACGATTCTTTCGGCAGATTAATTGCCTGTCATCGTTAAAAAACTTGAAATATGAAGGAATAACACCTCTTATGTTCGGGTTTATTCTTTTGCATCTTCCTTTGTTGTATGCACTGTGCCGAAGGGATGATGCGGCGGCGCATATACTGAATAAAGCTTAAGCTCCTGCCTTCCCGTATTGATGATATTATGCCACGTTCCTGCCGGAATCATTATGGCATACTCCGAATTAATTCTTTGACGGTATTTCATGTTATTTTTATTGTCACCCATAACGACAAGAGCAGTACCTTTTTCTATGCGTATGAATTGATCGGTTTCGGGATGTATTTCGAGTCCTATGTCGCCGCCTGGCTTTATGCTCATCAGCGTTACCTGAAGATAATTTCCCGTCCATAGCGCCAAGCGGTAATTTTGATTCAAAGCGGATAATTTATTTATGTTCACCGTAAGGGGATTCGGTCCGTAATCGCGCAGTACCGATGAATGATTATTTCTTATGTTTCTCTTCATTATATTATTTCCTTTTATCAGGTTTTGCATGAAATTGTGTAAAAATCTGCGTCTGCTGTACAGCAGTGTGCGTTCAGTGACAACGATACGCGCTGATTTCTGTCTGGACTTCATAAAAACGGTTAGAAAGCACTGTTTTTTATACTAAGCGACGCGAGATAAAAAAGTCTTGTTTTTTACACAGATAGCAGACATTAAATATTACTATTAATGTCTGCCCCATATAAAACATCAATATACTGCTATTTTTATATGGGGTGTGGCCAATCATTCGCAAAAGCAAATGATTCAATAGACATTATTATAATATTCGAGGAATTTGAATATGTGAATCGAAAATCCGGCGAAGTGCTTCAGGAAATCAAATCGGAAATAATTTCACGAACATTTTCCGGTGATGCCTGATATTCATTAAGAAGCTTTACTATATCGGAAATCAAGGACAAATCACTGCTTACGTCTTTTATATCAACAATTACCTCACTGTCGTTGTGTGTAAGTCTAATACCGTAAGTAAAATAATTCCCGATATCTTCGCTGTAAGTATTCATTTCATAGTAGCTGTACAAGTATTGCATCTAATTTTCCTTCTTTTTCTGATTTTGAATCTTCAATTTTGTAATTTTGTGAGAATATTATATCATAATATGGAAAAAATTGCAAGGAAATGAGGTTCCTTATATTGCCAAAAAATGAAAAAAATTACAATTAAACAAATAAATGGAATATCAAATGTCGAAATATAAGACAAGAAACGCTGAATGCCGTTACAGAATGTAGACACAGTTTATTTAGGGAGCTTTTTGAAAAAAGCGCTCTAAAACCCGCAAAAACTTCTGACCAGAGAAAAATTCCGTTTTTCTTAAAGGCAGCGGAGGTTCCGCGGACAAATCCCGACGCAGGCGGAAGTCAAAGATAGCCGAAAACGAC
>USPP01000095.1 GCA_900556615.1 uncultured Eubacteriales bacterium | reverse complement strand
CAAAGATTGTTGTGCAGTTGCGCCGCCGGATTTTTCGTCAGACAATACATATTGAGGAAGCAAGAGCGACTCCTCTGCCGACGAAATTTATGAAGTATGACGGAAAAAATGCAAGCAAGTACGCAGCATAGGCGTTAGCCGTGCACCCGGCGTATTGCCTTAAAATTCCTCATGAATTATGCTATACTGAGGCGAAGATAGGATATTTACGGGAATATGTAATTCTGATATGCTTCTTCTGTGATTTCTCCCTTTCTTTTTGCACCATTTTCTCAGGTAGGATATATTTTCCGCGCTTAAAGATATAAAAAATCAGCCGCAGTTTCTTTTCGGCCGATTTTTATCTTGATAAATTATAATCCGAGGAGTGCTGACGCCATCATAAAGTATATAAGCAATGAAATCGCATCCACGGTCGTGGTAATAAAAGGACTTGCCATAACCGCCGGATCAAAGCCAAGCTTTTTGGCCAGCAAAGGCATAATACATCCGATAATTTTGGCGCAAATTACGGTAAGCGCAAGAGTGATACACACGACTAATGCGATTGAAATCGTAATTTCATTACCCATAATTAATTTATCTACAAGAAAAATTTTTGCAAACGTTGCAACGGCAAGTGAAATTCCGCAGAGAATTGAGACGCGGAATTCCTTCCAGACAACTTTAAATATATCTGTAAAATCAATCTCACCAAGAGAAATTCCACGGATAATCGTTACTGAGGCCTGGCTTCCAGCATTTCCTCCGCTATCCATAAGCATAGGAATAAATGCTGTCAACAAAACCTGTGCTGCAAGGGCATTTTCAAAAGAAGAAATTATAATTCCCGTAAAAGTTGCTGAAATCATAAGAAGAAGCAACCACGGAATTCTTGACTTCCATATTTTAAATGGAGAAGTTTTTAGATACGGACGATCCGAGGGAGTAATAGCCGCCATTTTTGTAAAATCTTCTTCATCCTCAGCGCTGATAACGTCAATTGCGTCATCAACTGTAATAATACCGACAAGTCGTGTCTCTTTGTCAACAACCGGTAAGGCTAAATAATCGTATTTTTTGAAAATCACAGCAACTTCTTCTTTATCGTCAATTGTAGTGACAGAAACTACATTTGATGTCATTACATCCGATATCAGAGCATCGGGATCAGAGAGCAACAATGTTCTTACAGTGACAACACCCATAAGCTTACGATTTTTGGTAATATAACAGGTATATATCGTTTCGCTGTCGATTCCTACCTTTCTGATATGAGAAAATGCTTCAGAAACCTTCATTGCCGGATTGAGTGATATAAATTCGGTTGTCATTATGCTTCCAGCACTATCCTTAGGATAAGCGAGAAGCTGATTGATTGTAATTCGTGTTTCAGGTGTTGAATTGGTAAGTATTCTTGTAACAACAATCGCCGGCATTTCTTCAATAATATCGACGGTATCGTCAAGATACATCTCGTCAAGTATAAGCTTAAGCTCATTGTCCGTAAAGGAATTGATAAGAAACTCCTGCATCTCAGAATCCATCTCTACAAACACTTCTGCCGCAAGCTCTTTTGGAAGGATTCTGAAAATAATAGACGACTGTTCGGGAGTAAACTTCTCAAAAAGCTGAGCTATATCAGCCGGCTCTGCTTCAAGAAGCAATTTTCTGAGTTCAAAATACTTTTTGCATTCGGCAAGTTCAAGTGCCTCATCAACAGCTAATGTGTTTTGATTTTCCATGTTTGACCTCCATGCCTTTTAATAATAATACACGGCAAAAGTAAAATTTTTCGCCGAGAAAAGAATCAGACAGCGATGATTTATCGTCATCGCTCTCTCTAAGTAGGAAGATAAGTCGATACATGGTACAAAAAAGCGCGCCGAAGCCCTTGCTGAAAGCAAGGGCTAATCCGCACGCGTCAATTTATGCATCAAAACACAACTATTGTGCGAGCGGAGTAAATATGGAACATATTTCGTCGAACGTCTGATTTTGTACTGCCGCCGTTACTTCCTGCGTCCATTCCGCTCACCTCTTTTTTAATAATATCTATAATATATTATAGCACACAGATTGAATTTTGTAAACCACTAATTTTTAAATTCGACTGATGTATTATAATTTTAGGAATAAATTTTATTCAAGCATATTGGTTGTAATATAATCTACCCCCATGTGAATAAGTTGCATCGCCGCTTCCGAATCATCACAAGTCCAGCAATTTACTTCTATCCCGTCATTATGAAGCGATTCAACGATTTCTTTATTCAAAACCTTATAGTATACATCGAAATCAAGCCTGTGTTTTTTCAGTTTATCATGAATATTGGAATTATAAGCTCCCGTCAGCCATTGAAGTTTTTGCTCCGGAAGTAATCTGCGCAGCTCTATCATATTGTCAAGATCAAAAGAAATAAAAATTATGTTTTCAAGATAAGCAGCCTCTGAAATAATCCGTACAATTTCAGAAATATTTTCCGGAGACATGCGATTCTTAAGCTCTAACACCCCTGTCTTTTCATATCTATGACATACCGTTATATATTCTGAGAGCGAAGGAATACGCAGATCAGTTCTTCCCGTAAGTCCGTTTTTATCGGAGAGAAAAACATTTCTGAGGGTATCAAAGGTATTTCCCTCAACAGAGAGATCTTTGCCTGCCGCAACACGTCCGGTAGAATCATCATGGATAATTACATATTTACCGTCGGAAGTAACATGTACATCCGTTTCTATTCCGAAATACGAGCGATTAGCAGCGGCAACAAATGACGGCATAGAATTTTCACATTCAATATAACTGAGACCTCTGTGAGCGATCATACGGCAATGATTTTTATCTGCTATCTTTATGGTATCCATAATCAATCCTTTCTAAATTAAAAAAAGTATAAAATGAAGTTAAGGAAAGTGAAATTTAGCCTCTTTTTTCGTCAGGTACAAAGCTTTATATCACAGATACTGCTCGGATTGAGAACCCGAAAATAAATTTCTTCAAGCGGGAGCCATTCTGAAACATACCGTTCATAAAGCGTTGTACCGCCTTTTCTCAAAATACGCTCTTTTTGTGAAAGAGAATTCGTATCAGCAAATATTTTTATATCGTATTTATCACGAAAAATCGGAAGAAGAGAATATACTCCTTCAACAATCAAAAGACTTTTACGCTTAAGCGATATTCTTTGGGAAAGCTTCTGTAAACCACAGTCAAAGACATTATATACTATGCAGTCGTCATGAAGATGCTCATATACTTCCGAGAAAAATCTCTCACTATCGATATTTCCTCCCGGAATTCGGAGCCGTTCGGGAGTTTTTCTTTCTTTTGGAAGAAAAAAATCATCCATATGAATAACATCAGCTTCGAAAATCTGCGAAAGATATTTTGCCATTGTTGTTTTCCCGGATGCTGCTCTGCCGTCAATTGCCATACAGATTTTCCTGTTGTCAGAAATTGATTTGTTTATCGCGGTACAGATTGGAATCAGCGGTATAAGTTCTGAACGGATTACACGATATGACGCTCCATATTTTTCTTTATAGATACCTGAATGTGCAGGCAACGATCCGATATCAAAAGAAGAAAAATAAGCTTCCAGAGCGTCCGCATCGAAATTTATTATTCCCATCCTTGCTGCCTTTACAATCAATGACAACTTGTTTTTGAAGCTATCTATATTTCCCGATGGGATACAACTCATTTCGAAGATACGGAAGATGATCTCAGGCGGAAGAACATTTTTTACTGCGGAAAGATTAAGGCGCGCCCATCCGCCTCCTATATTAACAGATACAGGGATATTATCGTTCTGTCTGGTGTTTTCAAGCTCTTCAAGCAAATAAGAATATGCGGCGTCTTTTTCCTTTATGAGATGACCGCATCCGAATTCATTCTGAAAAGCAAGTTTGCAAAAGTCTTGCGGCTGCATATCCGGATACATAGCAGCATGGGAAATTAAAATATCGTAAAATAAAGCATTCATAACCGACACCGAAAATTAAAATTCAAGTTTCAGGCTTCGCATAAAAAGAGCTTGGAGGGCTTCAGAAGGCGGAGCCTTTTCATATAACACACTATATACCGCTTCGCAGATTGGAAGTTCAACATTATGAGATTCTGCAAGAGAAGTAATAGCTTTTACCGTATAATATCCCTCGGCAAGCTTTGAATAAGGCTGATTTTTTACAAAAAATTCTCCATATTGGCGGTTATGCGAAAATTCGGAGAAAACAGTGGCTTCATAATCTCCAAGATGGCAAAGTCCATATGCCGAAAGCTCATTGCCGCCCATTGTTTTAATCAATCTTGAAATCTCCCGCGTACCTCTGGACATAAGAGCTCCCTTCAGTGAACCGAGAGAGAGACCGTCAAGCATTCCCGCTGCAATCCCGATTACATTTTTTGCAGCGGCACCGATTTCATTCCCAATCAGATCAGTACCGTAATAAAAACGGATTACCTTACTTGAAAACTCTTTAACAAGCATATATTTTGTCTGTTCATCTTCGCTGTCTATCACCATGCAGTTCGGTATTCCGCGAAGAAATTCCTGAACATGTCCGGGGCCTATCCACACTGCTGTTTTATTGGAGGAGGATAAGGTCTGTTTGACTATCTCAGACAAACGACACCCTGTGCCAATTTCAAGACCTTTCATGCAAAGAACTATAAATTTTTTCTCAAGTCTGAGTTCGGCAAGCTGAAGGCACAGAGAACGCAAGCCTTGCGAATCAATGGAAATAACAATGATATCCGATTGAACCGCGAGTGCAATATCTGATGTTATATGAATTTTTTCCCCGAGAGTAAGCAGACCGTTTGTGCGCGTCTCAAGGAAGGCCCTCAGATGTTCAGAGCCTTCCCTTCCGTATAAAGTCACACTGTGCCCGAGCGTATCAAGATAATAGGCAATAAACGAGCCCCATCTTCCGCAACCGATTACCGTGATTTTCAATAGATAAAAGTCCTTTCAGATTCAACAAGAAATATCTTACTCAATATAATGAAAATACCTGATTAGCATTATTTCCCGGAAAGAAATTCATCGATTTTCTGAGCTGCCGTCCGTCCGGCACCCATTGCTAAAATAACGGTAGCCGCCCCGGTAACAGCATCTCCGCCGGCATATACGCCATTTCTTGTGGTAGTAACGCCATCCTCTGCCGTTACTATACAGCCGTGACGATTGGTATCAAGTCCCTTTGTTGTCATTCGAATAAGGGGATTGGGGGCGGTACCTACCGCTATGATAACAGCATCAACCTCTATATCAAATTCAGATTCAGGAATTTCGACAGGACGTCTGCGTCCTGAAGCGTCCGGTTCCCCAAGTTCCATTCTGATACAGGTTATGGAAGAAACATTTCCCTTTTCATCGGTATTGATTGCGGTAGGATTGGTAAGAAGCCGGAACTCAATTCCCTCTTCTTTTGCATGATGTACTTCCTCGCGGCGAGCTGGAAGCTCGCTTTCTCCGCGTCTGTAAACAATATATACCTTCTCCGCGCCAAGTCTTGCCGCACACCTTGCAGCATCCATCGCCACGTTGCCTCCGCCTACGACCGCCACTTTTTTATGATGCTTTATCGGCGTAGCATAGTCGTCGCGGTATGCCTTCATAAGATTAATTCGTGTTAAAAATTCATTAGCGGAATATACGCCGTTACCGTCTTCTCCGGGTATTCCCATAAATCTCGGAAGTCCGGCTCCGCTTCCGATAAATACAGCCTCATATCCGTTCTCAAAAAGCTCATCAACCGTTTCTGTGCGTCCGACAACGACATCAGTCTCTATTTTAACTCCGAGCTTTTTAAGTTCTCCGACCTCGTCACTGACAATGGACTTCGGGAGTCTGAATTCGGGAATGCCATAAACAAGTACACCGCCCGCTGTATGAAGAGCTTCGAAAACAGTTACTTCATACCCTCTTTTAGCAAGATCGGCAGCACAGGTAAGACCGGAAGGTCCGGAACCGACAATGGCAACCTTTTTCCCCTTAGAAGGTGCTTTTTCGAAAACAGAACGTTTATCCGAGCAATAGTCGGCACAAAAACGCTCGAGTCTTCCAATTCCAACACTTTCTCCCTTTATACCGCGAACACATTTGCTTTCGCATTGCGATTCCTGAGGACAAACTCTTCCGCAAACTGCCGGCAAAGCATTGGTTTCCTTGATTATTTCATAAGCTCCCTCAAAGTCTCCTTTTGCTGCATGAGAGATGAAGTCAGGAATATTTACCTGCACAGGACAACCGCTCACACAGGGCTTGTTTCTGCAATTAAGACATCGCTGCGCCTCGTTTATTGCTTCTTCAGGTGTATATCCGCAGGCAACCTCAAGCCAATTGTTCTTTCTGATTTCCGGTGACTGCTCTTTCATTGGTGTCTTTGTATTCTGCATATTAGGCATTTTTATCAAGCTCCTTTTCTGCGCGGAAAAGATTACACTCGTGCTGTTCCTCGTCA
>USPP01000094.1 GCA_900556615.1 uncultured Eubacteriales bacterium | reverse complement strand
AAAATCTCTGCCGCTCTTACACAAAGGTTATCCCGTCCGCAGGAAAGAGTACTGTCCGAACAAGTCATGCCCACTTCCCTCTCGGTAAGCCTTACGGTAACAGTATCGCAAAGAGAGACCGTCTGCATGATGCTTCTGATATTGTGATAGCCGTCTTCCCGTCTACCGAGAATCTCAAGCCACAGATTAATTTTTGCATACGCCGATTCGATAACAGTTTTTTTCATATCAATATTCATCATTCCACCAGCCTGTATATAAAGCTTTTTTTAATCTTTACTGCGCGAAAAGTACAAAGCTCCTGACAGCAATAGCATCTGATACACCTATCATGATTAATTTTTGCTTTGCCGTTTTTTACGGAGATCGTATGCTGAGGACAGCTTTTCACGCACATGCCGCAGCCTCTGCATACTTTTCCGTCTATAACAGGGCGCGGCTGAAGAAACGGTGGTATCAGATCAAACTTTTTGCCTTTCGCCGCATCGGGAAGTGCAAAGCTCCCGCACTCAATTTCCTCCGGACGACTACCGATAATACTGATTTTATCGAAAACTTTCGGGCATAGTCCTCTTTCCGCGGCAAGAGAAATAAACCTGACTCTATCGTCAAGTCTCATGATACGAGCCGAAACGCAGTCAAGATTAAAGGGATTTCGGCTCATCAGTAACACTCCCGCTTTTTTGGGGATTCCGCCTGACGGTCCGTCCCCCTCCATACCCATTATTCCATCGCATATGTGGATTACATTGTGAGATTTTGCAAGCTGTTCATCAAGATCAATAACCATAGAAAAGAAATCCTCCGGTTTTTTGAATCTTGCATGCATCTCAAACTTCATTATTCCGGGAATCACACCGAAAAGATTTTTCGCAGCTCCTGTCATAACGGCAAGAGAATGCGTTTTCATTTTGCATATGTTCACAATAACGTCAGCTTCGTAAACGGGATTAATTAGATTAACGGTTTTGGATACCTTTCCATTCGGTGTGGAAAATTCCGTCCATCCGAGCTCACGGTTCAGGTATGCTCCGCTTTGAGCGGCAGCCTCCTTCATTCCGGTTACCGTGTACACTCGCTCCAAATTCTTTTCGTTATAGATTCCTCCAGGACTTTCCGCAATCGTAACCCTCCGGGCTCCCCACTGACTGAAAAGAAGCGCCGCCGCAGAGACAACATCAGGATGCGTGGTGGCCGCTTTTTCAGGAGGAAAGGCAAGCAAAAGATTGGGTTTTATAATAACAGTCTTATCTTTAATTTCGTTTGGCGTAATTCCAAGCTGTTCTGACATTCCTTTCAGAAACTCAAAAATTTTCCGTACGTCATATTCTTCGCAGCGACACAACGCCACCTTATCATCAATATTCATGTCTGCTCCTCAAACCGAAAACAGCGGTATTTGTTCAAAAATATAATAAAGTACCGGCACAAAGAGAAGGGACGGAAGATAATCGGCAACCTTCGCTTTTGTCATACCCGTCATATTGAGACCGATAATGGTAATAAGCAATGATCCGGTACAGGTCAGCTCCGATATCAGTTCCACTGTAAGATATGGCTTTATAAACACCGCTAAAAGTGCAATACTTCCCTGAAAAATCAAAACCGTAACGGATGAAAGCGCTACTCCCACGCCAAGGCTGACCGCCAGCATCATAGAAGCAACAAAATCAAGCATTGATTTGGTATAAAGCATAGTGTTGTCTCCGAAGCCCGCATTAAGTGATCCCACCACAGCCATAGCGCCAACACAAAAAAGAAGACTGCCGCCTATTATACCGTCCGCAACCGATTGCCGTCCCGTATTGTTTCTGAATTTGTTTTCTACGGAATGCGCCACACGCTTGATTTTTCCGTCTATATCGAGCGCCGTACCGACAGCTGCTCCGGCGGCTACAGAGATAATCAGAATCAATATATTATTGCCCTCAAACATACCGGAGATACCGATATAAACGGTACATAGTCCGAGTCCAAACATGATTGCATCCGCAACTTTATTTTTAAAGCCCTTTTTTATCATACAGCCGATAAGCCCACCCAAAAGCACTGCAACCGTATTTACTGTTACACCTATCATAAATTTAACCCACTAATTGTTTGTTTTTCTGACGTTTGCCTGCATACGGACCGTTTCCGCTGCTGCGTGGCATAATTGGGCAAAGGAAAACCGTTTGGGATAATTCTCATATCTTGATATAAGCTCAGATAGAAAAAGAGCCTGTATATCCCTTCTCTGACAGTAATATTTTATGCTCATAATCAAACCGTCCGTATTCATTTTCTCGGGGGAAATATCTTCAAATACAGTATTATCCGGAAATAATCCCGCCCCGACATATCTGTCGAGAAAAACCGCTCCGTTAAAAAATGCCCTTCCGCAGCAGGAATGAGTCAGCTTATCCGCAATATCTTCGCACTTGCCGCAAAGATACCGATGCGAGCGGTAAACCAGACGGCCGAATCTAAAACAATTATCACATAATCCGGAAAGTGTATGAGGATGATAGGTCCGTTCCGCACGCTTCGGGGCATTAAGATAAACCTTTTCTCCGCTAAAAAAATTTTCGGGAAATACATCGACTGTGTATTTTACAAGCATTGCAATCCGTTTGTATTGCGGTGTATCTCGCTTATCTGCCATAATGTCAAGATAACGTCTTGCCGCGCCGAGAAAGCACATCGTGGATTCAGCCGAACCTTGAAATCTTTGCCACGGCTTCATTAGGGCATTATAAAAATACCCCTCCATTCCGGAAAATGGCATCATTCCCCCTTTGACCAATCGATAATCGTTTTTCATAACGGTATCAGCTATTGCAGAAATTCTTGAATCGTGAGAAGAACCGAATTGTTTTTCATACTCATATAACGAAATAAGAACCGCATCTCCCGCCGGATTATATGTGTTTTCTAAAAAAATCGCTCTGTTTTTGTCAGGATTACACACAAACGGTATGCTGCGATATTTTTCAAATACAGAATAAATAAATTCTGCAAAAGCCTTTGCCTGAAGCTGATCTCCGTCGGCAATAAGAAACCGAAAAATACGGCACATATCAATCATATTAAAAGAATTCTCGAGACTGAAAAAGCCTCCGTTTTTCGATTGAAAATTATATACGGTTTCTCTGCAGTAGGATATCATATCCTGCCACTTTACCGATAGCCCATTTAAATTTGTTCTGCATTTAAAAAACAAGTTTTTTCTTCGGCAAACACTTTTATACAATAAATCGGAAGGCGATGAATCGAAAATAAGAACGGGAGGCATTTTTTTAAGAAGTGCCTTGAATTTCAAGAAATTTTCTTCATCTGACGGAACGGTCACAAAGAGCCTTGAATAACCCGGTTTAATATGAAAAAGCATATTTTCTCTATCAAACTCACTGTTCACATCAGCCATGAGATACATTGCCGTTTCCTCCCGCAGCAGTTTAAGGCAGGACCGCTTTTCAAGATCGGAAGAATAGCTCTCAAAAAATTCAAATCTCACCTTCTCGCAAGGCTGAATCTTTATGTGTACATCAAACATGGCGGCAATCGAAATAAATATAATCTGCGAGAACGGGTCGGCATAGACCGTAAGCTTAACTTCCGCATGCAAATCATCCGATTTTTCGAGAGGAGACCTTCCGATAAAACGAATTACGACCGCACCGGGGATATACTCCTTTTTGCACAGAACACCATCCATATCAAGATCAGCAGTAAAAAAGTTAATCGAATAGGTTCCGATATGATCGACAACACAATTCCCGGAAACAAATAAAACAGAACCGTTGCCGGCAGCGTATAATTTTCTCACAATATTATCACTCACCTATAAAAATTTTCATGCAAATCATCAATGAGGGAAACTACCTCCTGTATATATGAATTGATTTCTTTTCCTCCTTTCTCCATATCCGACATGATAACCAGAACATAGGGGTGAGCATCATAGACGATAGCCATATCATGATATGCCCCTGTGTCCCACCCGTACTTATGTGCAATCTTCTTAGGAGCCACACCGTATCCGATCATTACCGTATGTATAGACGACATCATAGCGTCTTTCATAAAAGAAGCATATTCCGCATCGCTCTCAATAAAGTAATAGATTTCCTTCATTGTTTTTCCGAGATCGATAGCTGACGCATTATAGATATTGTTTTTCATTGCGGCAGCGTTTATTTGCTTGGCGAATTTCTTAAGCATATCGGTTCCGTATTCTGCCCTAAGTTCAGCAAAAGCAACATTGTCACTATATTCAAGAAGCAATCGCATAAGCTCAAGATATGTATATTCTACGCCGTATTCTTCATTTTTTATTACCCCCGAGCCTGCACGGTATTTATCTTCGGTATAGGTGAAAATTTTATTAAAATCATATACAGGCGTAAAATCCGGAAGAACCCCCCCGTTTCCGTTTTGGGCGATAAGATCCGCGATCTTTTTATCATATTCCGCTTTTTCTTTCGACGCCGCAGACAGTACCGTGAGTGCAAAAGGCGCCTTTACACAGCTTGCGGAGGAATAAACCGCATCTCCGTTCCAAACATATTTATAACCTCTTTCGAGATCCTCATAATATACCGATATTTTCGGATAAACATAGGTTATATCCTTTGCAGGAAGACCGTCATCACCAAGCATGGGGGTTCCGTCGGGATTCAAAATCACCGATTCGTTTTTATTCATCGGCGCGCCTTCGGAAAGCAATGCTTCAAGCTCGGACAATATCTGAATCTGACTGTTCAAATCAACGCTGTAAACTTTTTCAAGCTCTGTTATATCTTGCTTTAACGCGTCAATTTCGGTTTGTTTCTCTTCAAGAATCTTTTTAAGTTCGGAAAGCTGACTGCTGAGAGCTCCGTATAGCTCGTCCTTATCGCCGAATCCCTCTTCCATCTCTTTCATTTCCGCTTCGATCTGAGCAATATACTTTTCAAGCTCCGCTTTATTTTTTTCGGCAAGCTCAAGATCGTTTTTGAGCTCGGAAACATCATTCAGGGAGTTGTTATGATTCTTTTCAAGATCGGAAAGTTTAATCTCGGTTTTCTTTCTGTAATCCGCAAAATTGTTTTCAGTATCCTCAAGCATACCAAAAAGAATGACAGCAAGCACAGAAACGCCGATAAACAAAAAAAGTATTACTCCCGCGGCAATCACCGCAGTTTTTTCACTGTGTGTTAATTTTTTCATTTTATAACCATAGCCTTCATAAAATAACGGAATCGTCTTCCCCGGAATCGATGAGCGAGCTGCGCTCATAAAATCCGCCGGTCGGAAAGCAAGAGCATACGGCAAAACAGAAAATTTTATCATCGTAAACCTACGATGTGCTGGCACAGATATAGACACATAACACATCACGTTTTTCCGTTGTTCCGCCCGCTCTGTTTTCCAATTTTCCTTTTGCCTGTTATTTTATAGAAATCAAGACGATCCGCCGATAAAAAATATACCGTACTCATTTCGAAGTACGGTATCATTATAAACCAAAACTAATACAAAATCAAGAGAAAGCTTAAAAACTGTCTCATCAGCGGTCATTATAAAAAATAATTTCATCCGGAAGATAATAATTCAGCTTTTCCCTTGCAATGCGCATTATATAATCTTCATCCATTTCTTGCTCAAGGTCAAACTTAAGTTTATCAATCGCTTCCTCATATTCCGCTTTTTCTTTAAGCAATTCCGCTTCTCTGTCCTTTAGATCATTGTAGTCGGTTCGAAGTTTTATAATATTGACGGCACAAAAGCATATCACCACAAGGATAGTAAGCTTCACAAAAAAATTTAAACGTCCGCCGTTTTTCATTTCCGACTTTCCTTTCTTCACTCCCCGGAAATATTTACATGAGAATCTTCTGGGGCATTGTTTTGACTTGGTATGTATATATCAGAAACCGAGAAAATCAGGCGTTTTTCATACATAGCCGTATACAGCAAAAGCCTACGTTTTCTTTCTGCCTCTGACAATAAAGCGATAATCTTTTTTACAAATGCACATAACGGAATAACCGTATGAGAAATCACAAATCGGATAACCGACGCTATAAAACGCACGATAGCTTCGGCAGACATGATTACAAGCCGACCAACAGTATAATGATACAAAAAGAAGCCTCCGGCAGCGGAAACCACCGAATACCACCTCGGCAGTCCGAAATACAACTTAAAGTTAATCAGTATAAAAGCCGAAGTACAGAAAAGAGAGAAAATAATATCCTCTATAAAAACAATCACCGTGTCAGTAGCAGACAAATTAGCGATAAAAAAACGCATCAATCTGCTCTTAGCTTTTTTGCCGTCAAGTCCTGGGATTCGGAACGCTGCCCTTCTGATACGGAATATATCATATACCGCACCGAAAAAGATACCTGCAGCAAAGGACCACAGAAGAAGCGGTAAAAAAACATTTCTGTCAACGGGTATCAGCATTATCTGAACAGGCGCTTGGCA
>USPP01000093.1 GCA_900556615.1 uncultured Eubacteriales bacterium | reverse complement strand
GGCAATCAAAACCGTTCCCTTTTCTCCTGACAGCTTCATGTTGGAAAAAACATGGAGTGCTGCCGCCGTTTTGCCACCATCCTGCTTATTACCGTACAAAACGGAAGACAAAAGGTACCGTCCTGCGGGAAAATACACATCCTCTCCCTTTAGGCTTGCGGCAAAAATGGCCGCTTGGATCGCCGATGCATCATCGTGGATTCCATTCCCCTGAGCGCCAAAATCGATAACATTGATCATTGCGAAAATCCTCTTTCCGATCGTTTATACTGAAGCAGAACAATACTTAGCCGTGCATCCGTCTCTGCAACTCCACCCAAAGCACCGTACACCGTTCAGGGGGCACAACAATAACATTTGGAACCCGAATTCAGAAGGGGCTGTTGCACCTTGAGCCAGTACATGAGGCGAGCACCGCGATACTGCGCCAACCGAATTCTTATGGTCATGCTCGTACAGCACCGACTTGGTGCTGTCCTGTTGCAAAATTTCATAAAAGAATCCATTATGACGAGATCTCTACCCTTTGCCTTTTGTAAAATCGTCAGAAGCGTCTCCATGTATGACACGACACCTCATTTCAATCGGCATAAGCCGTGACGGGCCGTCGTGTCCTGTGTGTTGGATTACCTCTGTACCCGACCGCTTCCGTCGCCTTGCGCGAGCTTTTCGACCTCTTTGACCGAGATACGGTTAAAGTCGCCATCGATTGAGTGCTTGAGAGCCGAAGCTGCTACAGCAAATTCAATAGCATCCTTGGATCCCTTGCCGGTGAGGAGCGAGTAAATCAATCCCGCACCGAAGGAATCGCCGCCGCCCACGCGGTCAACGATATGGAGACGGTAGGATTTGGAGAAGTAGTAGCCCTCACCATCGTAGAGCATGGCTGCCCAATCGTTATCGCTGGCCGAGATAGAGGAACGGAGGGTGATGGCCACTTTCTCGAAGCCGAACTTGTTGGCAAGCTGTTTGGCTACGCTCTTGTAGCCCTCGTGATTCAACTTACCGCCGTAGATATCAGTGTTCTCGGCCTCGATGTCAAAGACATCCTTTGCATCTTCTTCATTTGAGATACAGACGTCGACGTATTGACAAAGGTCAGTCATAGCGAGTCTCGCCTGTTCTCTTGTCCACAGCTTGCCACGATAGTTCAGATCGCAGGATATCTTAACACCACGCTTTTTAGCGGCCTCGCAGGCCCGCTTACAGCTCTGCACCAGATTCTCACCAAGGGCAGGGGTAATGCCGGTAAAGTGGAACCAATCGGCCCCCTCAAATATAGTGTCCCAATCAAAATCGGTGGGTTCTGCCATTTGAATGTCGGAGTATTTGCGATCGTAGATACAGACCGAGCCTCTCTGAGAAGCACCTTTTTCCAGATAGTAGATCCCGACTCTCTCCCCGCCGCGGACGAATAAATATTAACTTGGCAGCTAAAGCCTTATTTATTCAAACCAATAAATCGGAAATTGTCTGTTTGGACAATTCCCGATTTCAGTTATCGGTTATTTTTTTTACGAACCAATATTACGGCGGCGGCAGCGGCAGCGATAATCACGATAACAGCGATTATAATGATTATTGTCGGCGCTTTATTTCCGTTTTTTATGTTGTGCATCGTTTTTTCATCGGAAGTCATGAAAGATGTACTGAACTCATCGGAATCTTCTGTGTTTTCGGCATCGATAATTCCCGTAGAACCCGTACGGGTTAGAACATAAATACTAAAATGATCCGTGTTGAAAGTTATCGTTTTATCTTCAGCAAAAAAAGTTACCGTAAGTTCCGTCGCATTCCCTTTTGAATCAATGTAATAAACCTTTGCCTCCGTACCATCCCACCCGTCAGGAAGAGGAAAAGAAACGGTAACAGTTCTGTTCGGTTGAACCGTTTTCCCATCAGAATCAACAAGAGACAGATCATATGCTACAAAATCGTCATCCGCAACTCCGAGCGAATTTTTTACAATGGTAAAAGAATTTGATGTACTTTTGAGAGTTTCTGCCTCAAGAGTAAGACCGAGAAGAAAACCGTTTTTATCATCGGAACAAACCGAAACTCCGGTGCTTTGATTCTCAAGTGAAACAGGATTGTATTCTGCAGTAACGGAGATTGTAAAGGAAGCTGACGGAATAGCGTGATAGTTGCCGAGAATATCGGTAAGAACATCCTTTTCTGTTCCGCAGATATAGTTTACGGTATAGCCGGAGACGTTATCATCTTTCTCAACGGTAAAGAGAAAGCCTTCACCCAGACTCATCCACTGTCCATCGAAATGAGTGAATGTTGTAAGAGAATTTTCGATATTGACCTTGATGCCTGCAGGGGTATCTACCGAGACAGAAATGTACTTGAGTTTTATCTTACTGCCGTCAGGCTCGGTTTCGGTATGATATATCGCACCGTCAACACAATAGTTCTCGGACTTGGAATAAGCGGAAATCTTATATCCGTCCCCGTTTGCAACAACAGTAAGCTCGATTCCGGTAACGACATAATAACTGTATTTTTCATTTTCAGAAATACTATAATCAAGATAGTCAAATCCGTAGATGAGGTTAGCCTTATCCTCTGCCACATCGGAAACAAAAACTCCCTGAATATAATATTTCCCGCTTTGTTCGGAATCCTCATAATATCCTGTGTAGATCCATGCATCCGGACCGCCCCAGCCGCCGCTGTACCAGCGAACGATCCCCGTCTCGGGATCATATGAGGGAGCATAATCATATTGACCGATATAATCCATAAGATCAGTATGGTTGGTAAAATGGTCATCGACCAAAGCAAGAAGCTCGTTATAGGGTACATTATAATACCATTCGTCATCTATATACTGTTCTAAAATGCCGCGGCACTGAAGATAGGTAAGAGCAGAAGCCGTGTTTACTGCCGTTCCCTCCGCATAATATCCGCCACTGTGTCCCCAGGTTTGGAGAATGCTCTCCATAAGAGCTTCATTTACGGACTGTTTTCCGGAGACAGTCGAGGAAAATACCGAAATAAGAACAACAAATATTACCGGAAGGAAAAAATGTAAAAGACTTTTTCGAATAGAGTTCATGAACAGCCTCAAATTATGTATTTCTGTCAGTCTCAAGCAAGAGAGGTAAATTTACAGATAAATCTATTATAATTTTTATTTACCGGAATGTCAAGATTTTTCGAAATTATTATTCCACACATATATCTTTCGTCATTTCAAAACGAAGATCATCTTTTTCATTGCGAAACGACATAACAAGTTCCACTATAAAAACGAAAATCATATATCATCTCGGAAGGAGATAATGTCAAGGCATAGTGTCCCCATTGGAATCTACAATAGGTTTAGTCTTGATTACTACTTGAGGCTTGGAAAAGTGTCTCAAATGCCTTGCCGTTAGCTATGTTTTACCTCTTGGCTGCAACAGTTTCTTTAAGACCGCAAGTCATAAAGAAACTGTTGCAGCCTTTCGAAAGGATAGTTTACTAAAAATCAAACGATTTTTTTATGTTGCGTAAAAAGCATCATACATTAGGTAGTGTACAATAGAAGTGAGACCAAAAAGAATAAAAAAAGTGATCAAGTCATATCAGTTCTTGACAAAATCAAGTAAAAAACTCAGCCGTTTGCAGGAGATAGCAGATATTCCAAACATCTCTGACGCAACAGAAATCGTTTTATAACGGAACAAAGAATCTCGTATAGACCGCATACCCCCTATCCCAGCACACAAATTGAAGAAGAACTTACTCGGCAAGGACTGCAATAAAAACTCAAAATTTTCAAACAGCAGACTGCGCGGAAAGAAAGATAAGGGAGCTATAAGGCATTCCGACTCGTTTTTGCAGCGTATTCGCTCCGAATACAATTAAACTCGGGATGCGTTATAACATGTTCATCGATCTCGGCGCTAAACCGAAGTAGGATATTAAGGCAATACCGCACAATGATTGTTATACAGCTGCACCGCCGGATTTTTCGTCAGACAATATCAATTGAGGAGGCAAGAGTGACTTCTCTGCCGAAAAAAATTGTGAAGTATGACGGAAAGATGAAAGCAAATATGCAACATAGACGTTAGCCGTGCACCCGGCGATGTTGCCTTAAATATGCACCTGAAACCTCGCATGCATTACGATAACTCTCAACCAATGTGTTTCTCTTTTTGATCTCCAAGTCATTGAAAAACAGTAACTCTGTATTTTCAAATAAAATACAGAGTTATAATACAACCATATCATACGCAGCAATCGTTAAGACTGCCCTTTTTGTTTTCTGAAAAATCCAAATTTTCAAATTGCAAAATAAACTGCTGTTTGCAAAAGCGGAAATTCAGCTTTCAAGCTGTTTTCCCAAAAATCCGGCTGCCGTTTGTACAAGCTTCACCTCAAGTTCCGAATCGATGCGCTCCGATTCATCATGCGCGGCAGATATGACACACCCTGTAACATCTCCTTCTGAGATTATCGGCATTGCGCAGCTTACGAAATAGTCTCCCGCCTCTTCAGTAACAGACAATTTGCCCTCTCCTGGCTTAAACTGATATACATTACGTCCTTCAATAATTTTTCCGACTTCTCCGGATATAGATTTCTCGTGAAACTCTTTTTTCGGAAGTCCCGAACATGCGATAACCGCATCCCTGTCACATATCGCCACACTGAGACCGCACGTCTTATGCAAAGTTTCCGCATACTCTGCGGCAAAACCATTCATCTCTCCGATCGGAGAATATTTTTTAAATATTACTTCGCCCTCACGGTCGGTATAAATTTCAAGAGGATCACCCTCTCTTATACGCATGGTCCGGCGGATTTCCTTTGGAATCACCACGCGACCGAGATCATCAATTCGTCTTACAATTCCGGTTGCTTTCATATAAAATCTCCTTTGAAAATTATTCAGCAGAGATATTGTTTGCATTTTAAACAGTATTATACAATAATGATAAATTTTTATATACTTTAATTCATAAAGCAAAAATTATGAACTAAAAAAATATGGAAAAATGAACTTCTAAAAATTATCAACCGATAATAAAAAATAAATTGACTTTCTTATCTTTTGGCAGTATACAAAGCCCTAAAAAGAAGAAATTTGAAGAACAACAATCGAAATTGCCCGAAGGAAGAATGATTTATCCGAAAACAATTCTCCAAAATATCAATCGAATAAAAATAAATTGTTTTCTTTAAGGCAATACCGCACAATGCTTGTTGCGCCGCCAGATTTTTTGTCAGACAATACAAATTGAGGAGGCAAGAATCACTCCTCTGCCGATGAAATTTGTGAAGGTTGACGGAATAGATGCAGGCATATGCGCAATAAAGGCGTTAGCTGTGCATATGTGCGGTATTGCCTTAAATACAACAGAATAATAAAAACAACAGAAAAAGAAGCCCTTTTTATTATATATCGCAGAGCTTCTTTCTGTTTATTCAATAAAGCAGAACCGGTTTCAAAACAAATTTTACTTTTCCGCCTTAATCCTCCCGATTGCGGAAGCAAATGCGGAAACCTCTTTCATACGATTGAATATTGAAAAAGAAGCTCTCACCGCGCCGTTTTTTCCGGTCGCAAGAAGCTTGTGTGCAAGCGGACAGCAGTGAAATCCACTTCTTACGCAAATCCCCTCTCCATCGAGTATTTCTGATACTCTTTCCGACGATACGCCGTTAACATTAAACAAAACGATACCTCCGGCATATCCTCCGGCATATACCGTAACGCCCGGTGTATTCATCAACATATCACGCAGCTTTTCGGCAAGCTCCGATTCGTATTCATCTATCATACCGAGACCGATTTTTTTTGTTTCCGATATTCCCTCTTTCAGAGCCGTTATCGCAGGGGTAGGCAAGGTCCCCGCTTCAAAATGCTCCGGCAGAAAATCCGGCATCGCGGTCTGTAAGGAATTGACTCCGTTTCCTCCGAGAATAAATTCCGGCAAATTCGCGGCGATATCTCTGTATTTATCGGAAAACAGCGCAAAACCACTTCCCTGCAAACCGTATAGCCCCTTGTGCCCCGGAGCACATATCACATCGGCATTGCATTTGCTGATGTCAAGTTTTTTTATTCCTGCGCTTTGTGAGGCGTCAATTATAAATTTTATCCCTCTTTTAGCACAAAGAGCACCGATTTTTTCTATCGGCATTGTTATTCCGCATATATTTGAAACATGATTGCAAACAACGAGCGAGGTTTTGTCGGTCAGATTATCCGTCAAGGATTTCATGACCACATCATCCCCCCCGACAGCATCAAAAATTGAATATTGACAATCCTTAAGAGCCGCTACCGGACGAAGAACGGCATTATGCTCTATACCGGATATAAGAATCTCACTGCCCGGACGATGCAATGCGTATATCGCAAGATTCAGAGCATATGTTGCATTCAGAGTAAATACAACGTTCTCAGGACTTCCTCCAAGCAGCTCCGCAATTTCTTCCCGGCAGGAAAAAATTGCCTTTGCAGACGCAACCGACAGCTTATGAGCGCTT
>USPP01000092.1 GCA_900556615.1 uncultured Eubacteriales bacterium | reverse complement strand
CGTCTCCGGTTGTTGCGAACCTGCGGAGGATAATATGTCCCGACTGTTCCCCGCCGATGACAGCTCCGCTTCTCAGCATCTCTTCAAGCACATATCTGTCCCCCACATCGGTCGATGTCACTTGAATCCTTTCTTTTTTCATAAGCTGGTGAAATCCGAGATTGGTAAGCTTTGTGACGACGGCAGTATTTCCATCAAGCTTTCCTTTTTTCTTCATATCCACCGCAAAAGCGGAGATAATCATATCGCCGTCAATAATTTTTCCGTTCTCATCACACATCAGACACCGGTCGGCATCTCCGTCGAACGCGATACCGATATCATAGCCGCCGTCAACAACATATCTGCAAAGCGCGTTCATCTGAGTAGAACCGCAGTTTCTGTTGATATTAATTCCGTCCGGATCATAGGCGATAAAATCGCATTCATATCCGCCGGTATGCTCCGAAGAAAAGACGTATTTGGCGGTCGAGCTTGCCGATCCGTTCGATAAATCAAAAAGAATTCTTCGCTTCGGTACGTCCTTTGTATTTTCAAGAACAGAAATAAGATGCCGTTCATATTTTTCAAGAAGATTGCTTCCGGTGATTACTCTGCCGATTGAGCCGCATCTGCAAAGATTCGGCTCGTTCTGAGAGAGAATAAGCTCTTCCACTTTTTCCTCAAGAGCGTCAGACAGCTTATATCCCTCCGCACCGAAGACCTTGATTCCGTTATATTCGCTCGGATTATGTGAAGCTGATATCATAATGCCGGCATCTGCCTCGATCTCTCTTACGAGAAAAGCAACCGCCGGCGTCGGAACGACGCCAACCAGATAAACATCGCTCCCCATAGCGCAAAGCCCCGCAGTTATAGCGGCTTCGAACATATCTCCCGAAAGACGGGTATCCTTACCGATTATGACTCTTGTTTTTTTATTTTCCTGCCCGGTCAGCACCTTTGAAACCGCGAGTCCAAGCCTGAAGGCAAGCTCCGCAGTAAGCTCCTCTCCTGCGATTCCTCTTATTCCATCGGTTCCGAATAGTTTTCCCATGATAAACCCTTCCAAATTCAATTAATTGTCCGCAAATACATCAAGCTGAACGCCGGTAACCGCATTTTCACGGTACGGTATTCTGAGATGATCATATGCTAATTTCGTTACACATCGCCCTCTCGGAGTCCGGCTGAGAAAGCCTATCTGCATCAGATAAGGCTCGTAAACATCTTCAAGCGTAATTGCCTCTTCTCCGACCGTCGCCGCAAGAGTCTCAAGCCCGACAGGACCTCCGTTATAAAACTTGATTATCACCTCAAGCATTCTTCTGTCCACATTGTCAAGTCCGAGCCGATCGATCTCAAGGCGATTGAGCGCATAATCGGCGATGTTTCTATCGATTGCACCGTTACCCCTGACCTGTGCAAAATCGCGTACACGCTTCAGAAGCCTGTTGGCAATACGCGGAGTTCCTCTTGAACGGGCGGCAATTTCCCTTGCACCGTATTCATCAATCGATATTTTAAGTATTCCGGCGCTTCTCTTCACTATAGTAGCAAGATCATCGACGCTGTATAGCTCAAGCTTCAAAACGACTCCGAAACGGTCGCGCAGCGGCGTTGAAATCTGACCTGCTCTTGTTGTCGCTCCGATAAGGGTAAACTTTGACAGGCTAAGCGGAATGCTTCTCGCTGCCGGTCCCTTGCCTATTATCAAATCCACCACATAATCTTCCATCGCGGGATAAAGAATTTCTTCTACCGTCTTGGGAAGCCGATGTATCTCGTCAATAAACAGGATATCATTTTCTCCGAGATTGGTGAGCAAAGCGACAAGATCTCCGCTCTTTTCAATAGCGGGACCCGATGTAACTCTGATATTCACTCCCATCTCGTTTGCGATAATCGCTGACAACGTGGTTTTTCCAAGACCGGGCGGACCGTAAAGCAGCACATGGTCAAGCACCTCTCCGCGCTGACGCGCCGCGTCTATATATACTTTGAGGTTTTCCTTCGCCTTGCTCTGACCAATATATTCATCGAGCGTTTTGGGGCGAAGTCCGGGTTCATTTTCCGCATCCTCGGCTTCATTGAAGGACGAGGATACAATTCGTGACTCAAAGTCGTATTCAAATTCATTTTCGTCTGTCATTTTCGCTTCCCTGCCTCCGAAAAAATTTGCCTCATTTCATAAGCCTGGCAAGCGCTCCCTTGATAAGCGCCTCAATCTCCTCCGATGGCTCTGAGCCCTTGAGGGCATACAAAGCCTCGGCGCGCGTATAGCCAAGCACCATAAGAGCGTTTACCGCCTCGGAAATATTGTTGGACTCTCCACCCTTTTCGGTATCTGCATCGTACGGTATATCGTCTTCGGCGGAAAGCTCCTTCCTGACTTTATCCTTAAGCTCAAGCACAATTCTTGCAGCGGTTTTGGCACCTATCCCCTGTGCCTTGGAAATTGCTTTGGAATCTCCTGTGATCACAGCGGTCGCAAAACGTTCGGGAGACATCAGCGAAAGGATCGATACTGCGGATTTCGCTCCTACTCCCGAAACCGAAATCAGAAGGCGAAATGCCGACAGCTCCTCAAGTGAAGCAAATCCGTACAGTTCCATCGCGTCCTCTCTGACCGCAAGGTGAGTATAAAGCCTTACCTTACTTCCGTTCTTTCCGGCAAGCTTTCCGAGCGTGTTTCCGCTTATCGTCATTTTATAGCCAACGCCGCCGGCGTCCACCACCGCGGTATTCGGCTCGGCAAGCACAAGCTCACCGTTTATATAATAATACATAGATACCTCTTATTTAATATTATAAAAGTCTCTCAGCCTTGAGCAGCCGGTATGAGCATGGCACACCGCTATCGCAAGAGCGTCAGATGTATCGTCAAGCTTCGGCATTTTCTGAAGATTCAAAATCGTCTTCGTCATAAGCTGAACCTGTTTTTTTTCAGCCCTGCCGTATCCCACCACAGCCTGCTTGACCTGAAGCGGAGTATATTCGTAGATTCCTACTTTTTTACGCTTTGCGGCAAGAAGAATAACACCTCTCGCTTCTGCCACCGAAATGCCTGTCGTAATATTGGTATTGAAAAAGAGTTCCTCTATCGCAATGTCATCCGGATGATACAATTCAATCAGATCGGAAATCTCGCTGAAAATGATCTCAAGCCTGTCCGGAATCTCGGTATGAGCAGGCGTTGTGACAGCACCGTAAGCAAGCGTTCTGAAGCGCGGCGCCTTGTATTCTACTATCCCGTAACCAACTATTGCAAGACCGGGATCAATCCCCATAATGATCATTAAACCGTTATATCCTCCTCGGTACAGAACGCACGGACGCACTTCACTCATTATACATCGTTTTATTATATCATAAACGTTAAAAATAGTCAAAATATATTTGTAAACATTTTTTATCTTAAAAATTTATTTACCGCAGGAGGGGAACTTTACAGTATTTTCAGAGTCAAAACAAACAGATGAAGCGTTTTTTTGCAAAAAATGTTTACACTTCTCTTTTAATGTGTTATAATGTGTTGAATCAAAATCGGCATATGAAAAATTTTCAAAGTATAAAAAATATTTTCAGTGAGGATCAAACGGCAAAATGAAAACAGATTTACGAACAAAGCTCTATGATTTCTGGATAAAATACAGATTTCTTTTGACAGCATTCGCGCTTCCGGCGCTGATCATGTGGATGATTTATATTGCGATGGAGGTATATCCCTTCGGATCAAGCTCTGTATTGGTGCTGGACCTCAACGGACAATATGTCTATTTCTTCGAAGAGCTTCGAAAAAAAGTTCTTGAAGGAGGAAGCTTTCTTTACACATGGTCAAGATCGATGGGCGGAGAGTTCATGGGAATTTATGCCTATTACCTTGCAAGCCCCTTTACGTTTCTTATAACCCTGTTCTCCGAAAATCATATAACGGAAGGACTTCTTCTTATTATTCTTCTGAAAACAGGCTCCATGGGTGCGACAATGGCGTACTATCTCAATGAAACACGTCCTACCAAAAAGCTGAATGTTATTATTTTCTCAACCTGTTATGCGCTTTCCTCTTATGCCGTCGTGATGGCTAACAACACGATGTGGATCGACAATCTGATTCTGCTTCCGCTTGTTGCTTTGGGAATCGAGCGTCTGATAACAAAAAAACAGTTTAAGCTTTTTGTTGTCAGCCTTTCTCTCGCACTTCTCACCAGCTTCTATATAGGTTACATGACCTGTATTTTCGTGGCAATTTACTTCTTTTACTATTACCTCGCTCATGACAATCACAGCGAAAACAATTTCTGGCTCGAAGAGAACCACTTTTGGAAATCCCTTGTCAGAATCATCTCCTATTCCGCCATTGCCATCGCTATCGCAATGATTATCATTTATCCTGCATATACCTCACTGCAATTCGGGAAAAGCACCTTCAGTAATACCACCTATACCTTTACGCAGCGGTTTGATTTTCTTGACTTTTTTGTCAAGCTGTTCCCCGGTTCATATGACACCGTCCGTCCAGAAGGACTTCCGTTTGTCTACTGCGGTGTTATCGCCATTATTCTGGTTCCCATCTATTTCATAACCTCGCGCATAAGATGGCAGGAGCGAATGATGAGTGGAGTTATTCTCTGTTTCCTCCTTGTTTGCTTCAACGTTAACGCCATCGATATTATTTGGCACGGCTTTCAAAAGCCAAACTGGCTTAACTACCGTTACAGCTTTATGTTTATATTCCTTATGCTCGTCATGGCGTATAAGACGTTCGGTTATCTGAAATATGTAAACTATAAGCATGTTGTATTCGTCTGCGGCGTATTTGCCGTTCTCCTGATGTTTATCCAGAAACAGGAATACGAATGGGTGGGAGATTTCAAGTGTATTTGGCTGAGTCTGCTCTGTCTCGCTATATTCGGCGTAGCACTCTGGTTTGAATATGCCGGAAAGCTTCACGGGCAAGCTACGGCGGTTATCGCGATTCTCGTCTGCATTGAGCTTTTTACCTCCGGCCTTTTAAATACAATCGGACTTGACAACGATGTTGTCATAAGCTCAAGAAATTCATATAATAACTACATGCAGAAGGTAAGACCTCTTGTCGATTGGGTTAAAGAGTATGACGACTCCCCCTTCTACCGCATGGAAAAGAATTTCCACCGCAAAACAAATGATCCGATGACGCTTGATTTTTACGGGATCTCAAACTCAACATCTACGCTAAATAAGCCCGTTATCAACATGCTTCATCGGTACGGTTATGCTTCCAAGTCACACTGGACAAAATATCTCGGCGGCACTCCTGTTTCCGACGCACTTATCGGCATCAAATATGTCATTTCCGACGGAGAGACAGAGAATGACGTATGGAAAGAAATATTCTATGATGAAGCGCATGACTATTACATTTACTACAACCCGTATGCACTCTCGCTCGCTTATGCCGCAAGCAGCGACGCCGCAGAGCTTGAAATAACCGATTACGAATCTCCGTTTGAGCTTATGAATGCGCTGACAGCCTCCATCATAGGAAGCGACAGCGATATTGAAATTTTTAAACAGCTTGATCTGCTTTCCACCGATTTCAATAATATTGACACCGGATTCACCTCTAAGCACAGAAAATACAGCAAGAAAAACGAAGGCACCTCCGCTTCTATCGAATATACGGTCAGCGTCAAGGGAGGCGTTCCCGTTTATATGAATATTCCGACCGATTATCCCAGAGAATGTACTCTCAAAGTGGATGGAATTTCAAAAGGGACCTATTTCGGAAACGAAACCGACCGCATTGTATATCTTGGCATGTATGAGGAGGATACCGAAATAACCGTTACCCTTGAGTTAAAAGAAGACCCGGTTTATATTATGACGGGACAGGACTATTTCTTTTATCTCGACGTTGCCCTCTTTGAAGAAACGTATGCAAAAATAGCCGAAGGAAACATGGAAATCAGTCATTTTGAGGATACCTATATAGAAGGAACTGTAAATGTTCCGGAGGGGCAAACGCTTCTTTATACTTCAATCGTATACGACGAGGGATGGATTGTAACGGTTGACGGAGAGGAAAAAGAGCTTATCATGACCAACGACTGCCTGCTTGCCGTAGATATCACTCCGGGAGAGCATGAAGTGACCTTCACTTATCTTCCGAAATGCTATACAACCGGTTCAAAAATATCCCTGATCGGGTTGGGAGCCTTTGCCGGAGCCATTGTTCTTGACGAGCTTCGGAAACGACGTGAACTCAAACGCTGGGCGGCTGAAAACAACATTTTCTGACAGAATAAATTTGTGCATTTGGGTTTATCCTATCCAAGGGGTGAATTCAAATGCACAACAAATTAAGGGCTTTTCATGAATATGTCTTTATGTATTCGGCGGGTTCGGTAATATATGCCGGAACAGAGGTTGCTTTTCGCGGCTTTACACACTGGACTATGGTCATAACCGGAGGCATATGTGCCGCACTCATTCATTTTGAAAACAAAAAGCTCAGAAATCGAAGGCTATACTTACGCTGTCTT
>USPP01000091.1 GCA_900556615.1 uncultured Eubacteriales bacterium | reverse complement strand
CATACCCCATCTCCCGCCGTAGTAAACATATTCCCGCTCACATAACAGGCTTCGAGATTCATACCCTCAAGATACCAGCCCTTCGAGCCGTCGTAATCACATTGGAGCTTGGTATTTATTTGAATAAATCCGGCAAAATCAAGATAAATACTGTCACCCGTCAGAACATAGTAATCAAAGAAATCATAGTAGGTGTGTGCGGCGTATGCATCGACATGTCCATAGCCTGTGGCAATAAGAGACTGACCGATAACCCCGCCGTTTTTGAATACATTTACTCCGTCATATTCCGCGGAACTTACCGAATAAGGAACAGCATAATCGTAAACAAAGACAAAGCTCATTGCCGATATCGCAGCATGCTCAAGAGCCTTCTGATATTTCTTATCACCCGTCATCTCATATGCCGTGCTGAAACAATACATTGCATATATTGCCGATTCCTTATCACAAATATTTACATGGTCAGGACATATGCTGACATATTTTCCGATTTCGAGATAAAGCGCATCATATGCCCATTCAGCGGTCCTGATTGCCGCTGTCTTATATTTTTCCTCACCCGTAATCTGATATGCTTTATACAGAAACCGTACCGCGCAGTAGGAAGCAAGCGGGGATTCCCCTGCGTATCCGTTAAAAATAGTCGATGAATTAAAGCTGTCCAGCTCATCAACCGTTTTAAGCGGCTTTCCGTCACGGGTATAAGCTCTTGCCCATGTTCCCTCCGCGCTTTGATTCTTCACAAGAAAATCGGCAGTCTTAAGGGCAGCCGATTTCCATTCCGAAATATCATAGCCGTTCTTTTCTCCGAATATACAGGCGTCAAGCATACTCTCCATTCCGTCAACAAAAACCCTCAGATAGTTTGCATAATTCTGCACCGTTCCGGAAAGAGGCGCCTTTTCGTTAGGAATCCACCACACAACGGGAAGCTCTCCTCCGACAATTTTTTCCGACGACCAAAAATCAAGCATAGCTATTCCTTTATCGATCAAATCCTTATCTTCTGAAAGAACCCCCTCTCTGAACATTTCGTATGCAGCGGCGGTCTGTGCCCCCGAGAATCCGATCAGATAAGAAATCGGTGAAAACGGTTTGCCGGTTCTGACGCTTGCGTCAAAATACACCCCCGCCGATTTCTCACCTCTTTGCGATTCATATTCGGTATAAAAAGCACGATATATTTCAATTTGCTGAGAATATATCTTATTTATGTCAATATCGGCAGTAACAGACGGTGCATAAAGAGAATACGCCTTCTTATAGCTGTCAACCATCGCGTCGCTATAATTATCGGAATTACCCGAAATAAGAGAAATACTGTAACTGTGACTGTTCCCCGCTTTTACGGAATGATATTTCCTTCTCCATTCCGCACCGTCTCGCTCGTAAGTAACGGGCCCCTCGGATGAAGGATAAACAAAGTCAAGAGCAAGCGTGCTATCAAAAGAATAGCCTACCGAGCCGTACCGCACCTCGTCATTGACAATAACATCGTCTCCGACCGGAAATTCAACATTAATCTCAGGTGAAAGATGCACAAGCATGAGATAATTCCCGTTTTCGCGGTTTCTTGCCATTGATGACGGAAGAGTCACACAAAGCTCCTTTACATAATTCCGTTTCCCCGAAAAATCGGAAGCAAGCGAGGCTCCCCACGGATTTGTCGTCTGCATATAGGAGGTATCTTTATACAAAACGCCGGGGATAAAATAATCGTACCTATCTCTGTCCTCGGTTCCGTTGGAATCGGCAAAGGAAACGGTGCTTGCATACCCTGTATCCGAAGGACTGCTTTCCGTAACAGTCACGGTACGGTCAAAGGAGAATGTTCCCTCCACCGTCATAAAATACTCATCTTTTACGAGAAATAAGCTGCCGTTATCGGTTTTAATCTCGGCAAATGCAATATATCCGCCGTCTGTTTTGATAATATTGGCATATTTTTCGCGGTACTCGGATTCTTCGGTACCGCTTTTTCCGAGAATTCTTATAATAGCGGGAGTTTCGGACAAAAAGCTAAGCTTTCCGCCACGGTATATTCCAACCGAATAGCCGCCGTCCCTTTCGTCGAAGCATTTTCCAGCCCGCTGTCGATTATAGTTCCGTGCTCCGGCACAGTATGAGCGCTTGTAAATTTCATATTATTCATAATGCTGATTCCCTCTTTTACGGACAGTACAGTAAGAGCTTTCACTTCCTCGTCTTTGCCGTTATATCCCACATAACGCCTGAGAAATTCCTCTGCCGCCTGACCGACTGCTCCGTCCCCGCAGCCACAAATGATGACCTTTCCTCCTGTTTCGCAAATAGCGTAAGACATAAGCTTAAGTCCCGCCGAAGCATCCGTACTCTCCTTCCGGTTTGTTTTGCCGACAAGGATTTCTTTTTCTCCCGGAGTTCCGTCGTTTTTTTCATCTATCCAATCGTCGGACAACTCAAGTCTGACACCGGTGCTTTTTTCGATAACGCTTCTGATAAGCGCCGCTGCCTCCCGTTCCTCCTTTGAAGCAGTCTGAGAAATAATGATTGTGTATTCCGAGCTTCCGTTTTCCACTATAGAAATCTTTTTTCCCTCCGAACAACTCGGAAGAAACAGAACGACTATGATAAATGAAAGCAGTATTAGCTTATTTTTCATATTTTCCATCAGTTATTTTTCCTGAAGCGCCTTAAAGCTGTCGACAGTCTCAGTCAGCTTTGTTTCTGCCGCTGTAATATAACGACCGTACAGCGATGCTATGGATTTTTGTCCCATTCCCAAAGCTCCCTGAAGACTTTCAAGAATAGCCCCCCATCTGTAAATCTGGTCAAGATCAAATTCCTCCGTTTCGATAATAAGAGAAATCATACGCTTGGATTCCTCATCCTGAGCATAACGGTTCGTAAGCAATGTTTCATAGAACGCCGGACTGATATAATTCTTTGACTCTGCGCAGAATGCCTCAAGAATGATCCCCGCCCTCTCAACATTCCTTACTGTAGTCAATACCGTCATTGCAGTGGCACCGTTATAACCTGCGCGATGATGATAGCCGCTCTGATCCTCGTCATATTTCGGACAAGGTAAAACACCGACGTCGCTCGCCATATCTGTTATGATATTAAAGTAGAACATAAGCGGCCCGCACATAAAGAGCGACTTTGTATCAAAGGCAGCGGCAAAAGTGTCATTTACATCGCCATTATACAACGTTTCCTGTCCTACACTATATGTATAATAAGGATCGGTTCCCTTAATAAGAGCATATGACTTTTGATATATATCGTCAATTTTATCAGAAAAACGAGTCATTTCGGGAAGTCCCGTCTCCTTATTAAGAATTGCTCCTTTAACGCCGGAACCTACATAAAATACATCGTATATAAATCCTACAAAACCAAATCTATCCTCATAGTCAGGAGAATCGTTTCCGTTCACATCGCTTCCGTAAGTCTTTACAATATTGGCAAAGGCGTCAAATGTCCATTCTCCGGAATCGACAAGCGCGTACGGCTCTTCAAGGTTATTATCGGCAAACAGCGTCTTGTTAAAGAACATAACATAGGTATCAAGCTTATCGTTAAGAAGCGCGTCGCTTATTGCAAAATACTGTCTGTTCAGTATGGCAATACTTTCGTTTAGCGAATGGTTCCACCACGGCTGCTCAAGATTGACATAGGGAACATCCCCGGACGAGAGATCATAGAAAGCGTTTGCAGCAGTAAGCGTTGCCGCATCGATTATCCCAGGTATGCAGATATCACAGATATCGTCATATGCCTGAAGATTCTGAAACAGCGTCTGATAAAACGAGTCGCCCGACGCTCCCGCATCATTATAAGTAACAAAATCTATTTTAATATGATAATCGTTTTCAAGTCTTCTGTTTCGCTTATAGGAAGCGTCTCCGAGTACCGTTGTACTCTCCTCATCGGTTACAATGGCAAGCTCACCCCATGCCATTTCGGGATCACGGCACATTACGGTAAAGGTTGCTCCGCCAAAATCAGATTCGGGAACATCCGGGGTATATTCATTAGAAACCAAATTTGAACTGTCTTTGCTTTCCTTTGAGTCCGAAGGTTCTTTTTTGCAGGCACAAAAAGCGGTAACAACGGTTAAAATCGAAAGAAACACTGCGAATACTTTTTTCATTCCGTTTCTCCTTATTTCTTCTTTTTCTTCACTATCAAGGTTACGGCGGCAGCTATAACAACAACGACAGCAGCAATCAAAATCCAAAGTATATTGTTATTTCCGTCAGCGTTTCCCGCAGGTGCGGTATCTGTCGGCCGATCGGTTATTGCAGTGGTATTCTCTTTTTTATCGGTTGCAGCATCGGCTGTTTCGGTATCGGGAATATCGGTGGCATTATCGGCAGTATCAGTCATATCGGTTGTAATATCGAAGGGCGTGGTTTCGGGTGCATCTTCCCCTTCGCCCAAAAGCTTAAGAAATATTCCGTGTTCATCGGGATCGAAAACGAGAGGAGACTCATAGCCTGTTTTAGTAGTTGAATACCAATTCACCTGAGTGCGGTTATTATAATCGTTGTAGGTAATATTGGCAGTAAGCTCTGTTCCGGCTGTAACCTTTTCAATGCTTTCTCCGCACTTGTCCAGCATGTCACTTATAAGAAGCTCCCACGGAATCCCGTACTCATACATCCAACCGTACTCCGTAAGACTTGCTGCAAAGGGGGCATACTCACGGTCAGTTATAATCGACTCGTTGATAACCGCTTGGTGACAATAAAGCGCTTCCCCAAGCGTACCGTCGTTTTTGATTTGCGGAGCTGCAGCAAATCGGGGACCTGCATTACCGCCTATCTGTACACTGTCGGCAAGAGTCATACCCGCAAGACAGGGACCGAGATCGAGCCAAAGCCAGATATTGTCCCCGCCATCGAACTCAAACTCATGAAAATAACAGGCTGTAGGATCCGTTACATCATATCCGACATATAAATATTTTTCATCCCAAAGCATATAAACATCGATGGATTGATCGGTAGGAACTTCGGCAAAGCCTGCATTCCATGCCGCTTTTGAATTTGTATCGTTGATTGTAAACTTATAGGCAGCTTTCCATTCATCTGCATTCACTACGCCGTCAAAGGTCGGTGATGTCTTGGTATACGCCACATACTGCTGACCGACATTGTGTGTCATATCGGCGGCAGACGCCGTAATCATTGCCGAAAAAACAAGTGAAAATACTATAATCAGCATTAAAAGTTTCTTTTTCATTTTTGTCCCTTCCTCATTTATAAAAATTATTCTTATTCGTAAGCTCTTATCTCCGTTATTTCCCGCAGTTCATTAAGAGAATATCTTTCCGCCGCCTCATATATATCAGCAGTACCGAAATGATCATACATCGATATCATGGGATCGGCAAATGCAACGCCTATCCACGGTACATAAATACCGTCCTCCGAAGCATAATATACAAATTCTGCGGCAATACATGCCTCGGACGAAAAACCGGGATAAAGATAACCCCGTTCGCCATTCATATCGGTAGAACGTCTTGCGTTATTTTGGAGCATACCAGCAAAGGATAGATAAAGTTCATCACCGGTGCGGATATACTGACGGAACAAATCATAGTATATCGACGCTCCGTAAACGTCTATCCCGGAATGTCCCGTTGCAATAAAGGAGAAACCGGAGGTAAATCCGTCCCCGAACATCATAACCTCCGAGGCAGCATTCGAAACCGGAACCGTTACAACATAATCATAAGTCATCACCCAACTCATTGCCGAATACAGCGCATGAAGGTATGCGTCATAATATTTCTGTTCGCCTGTCAGTTCATAGGCGGCATCAAAGCCGTACATGGCATAAATCGCTGCTTCCTTATCGGTAACATTCGGATTGTCAGGAGTCCCTCCGACATACTTTCCGAGTCCGAGGTAAAGTTCATTGTAGGCATAATCTGCCGCATTAAGGGCGGCGGCTTTATACCTTTCATCATCCGTCACCAAATACATACGCGCAAGGTAACGGATGGCTACCGGAGTATTTACCTTGGAATGCCCCGCAAAATTGGGATGCCAATCGGAATCGATAACGCCTCCGTAAGCATTATAGGTACGCCAAAAGGAGCCGTCTGAATTTTGATTTCTCACAAGATAGAGCGCAAGCTTTTCAACCGCAGCAAGCCACTGCTTCTCCTCCTTCCCCTGCTCCTTTGAAAAAATATACGCTTTAAGCAGACCGTCGGCTCCGTCAATTATATACCGGAGCATCGGAGGATGACCGTTATCATAGGCTGCCAGAATACGGTAGGCAATGCATTGGCATTGGTTTTCGAAGAACTCCAGAAATCAAGAATTTTCTTTCCCCTCTCTGCAAGCTCGGAATTGCCGGATAAAACTCCCTCTCGGTACATTTCGTATCCGACATCAGACTGCGCACCCGTAAAACCGTTTACAAACCAATTGTACTTAATATTCTTTATTTCTCCGCGCACATCAACCATAAACGGAATTCCGGCGACATAGCTGCCATCGCTTGTGCGGTATTCCTCGTACAAGCCCTTATAAACCTCTATTGTCTGTTCATACACCTTAT
>USPP01000090.1 GCA_900556615.1 uncultured Eubacteriales bacterium | reverse complement strand
GGTACGGCTTCCGCCGAGAAGCATGACGCTCCGCGCCTGCTTTTGAAATTCTCCCATTGCGCGCAAAAGCTTTTGTATTTCTGCCGGAGAAGCGGTGATTTCAATTTTGTCTCCGCTGTGAAGGATAAAATTACCGTCGGGAATATATACTTTTTCGTCTCGCTGTACACAGCAGACAAGAACCTTCGTATGATATTTTTCACGAAGCTCCCAAAGCTTTATTCCGTCAAGAGCCGAATCGGGCTTGAGGCGCAGCTCTATCATTTCAAAGCCTCTTCCGGAAAATTTTTCAATTTTAGCTGCTGAGGGAAATTTCAAAATATTGAAGATTTCATGCGCCGCCAGCAGCTCCGGATTAATCGCAAGGGACAGTTCAAGCTGTTTTCGCATAAAAGCCAAGCTGCGGTCGTTGTATTCAGGAGACCTTATACGTGCAATTGTGTTTTTTGCACCGAGCTTTTTGGCAAGAAAACAGCTCAGCACATTGAACTCGTCGGAGCCGGTCGCGGCGACGAACATTTCGGCTTTTGAAGCTCCCGCTTCGTTAAGAATATCACTATCTATTCCGTTTCCGCAGACGCCCATGACATCGTAAATATTGATGATTTCGGAGAGCACTTCATTGTCGGAATCGACGGCGACTATATCGTGTCCCTCCGCAACAAGACTCGATAAAATTGTCGTACCGATTTTTCCGCAACCGATTATGATAATTTTCATTTTATGACGGCAAAGCCTTTCTCGCTTTTTGCGATAATCTGTGTTTAAGGCAATATCGCCGGGCTCACGACTTGCGCCTTGACGGCATATCTGCTTATCCATTTTTCGTCATACTTCACAAATTTTGTCGGAAGAGAAGTCGCTCCTGCCTCCTCAATTGGTATCATCTGGTGAAAAATAGGATTGCGCGGCTGCACCATTAGAACCCAGCGGTATTGCCTTAACAGTTAACTTACACGATATTGTATCATTTTTTCGGAGAAATTGCAACCTTTTAAGACTATATTATCTTATATAAATCCAATGAAAGATGTCGGAAAATTATGATATTTTAAATCTATATTCTATGTATACAGAAACTGCCGAAAAAGAAATATCCGGAATGTTTCGGTGCTTTTTCGGCAAATTTGTTATTCTGTTTTACTTGCGTTTTGAATGGTAAGGTGTGAATCTTTTACAAAGAGGAACGGTATGACGCAACATGCCGAAGCTGTAAAAGGGATTAGCTTCAGATAAACAAATGTATTATTTGGAAGAGAACAAAGAAATTTAAAAAGAAATTTCGGAAGATTATATTTGATGAACATAAATTCCAACAGGTTTGTATTGATAAAAAACATAGATAGGATCAGTATTACTGTATTGGAGATGAATAGGATGGCATAAGATTTTTTTTGCTTGAGAAGGAATAATATTGTAAAGACGGTTAAAGAAAGCAGTATGATCAACACAATAAAATACGGGATATTAAGAATAAATTTTTCTGCAGAAAAATTTGGCTCCAGATCATAGCCTCCGTTTGGTTGGATTCTGATTTCCCGAAAATTATATTTTACAGATTGTATAAGAATATATCCGTAATACAAAATTCCGATGAAGGAAAAAACAACGGACAGTGTTCGCAAAACAGTTGATTCGGATTTTGTCATGCGCGGTTACCTCTCGCAATATGATGTTCATATTATAGCATATAGAAAGAATTGTGTCAATCGAAGATAATCTTTTTAAAATACAATAAAAAAATGAAAAAACTATTGATTTTTTTTCCGTAATATGATATAATACTTTCGATATGGGGGTTTAGCTCAGCTGGTTAGAGTGTATGCTTGACATGCATAAGGTCGCTGGTTCGATTCCAGTAGTCCCCACCATGAATCCTGCGCGTTAGCGCGGGATTTTTTTGTTTTTATGATTGTTTGAATTATAAGAAATCTCAATATGATTGCATGATTCCGATTATTGAAATTATCGGGTTTCGATAATCGTGTTGCTTTTTTGATTTTTTACATACATAATAAATGAACGCTGTGAATATAATTTCAACAGAATACAGGTATAAGGGGAAAGAATAATGAAAAAAATAACGTTGAAGCTGACGGCTTTTTTTATGGCACTGATTTTTTCCGTCGGATACGGATTGATCCCTTCTGCAGCGGAAGAAGTACTTCCGGTTATTCCGACTGATACTGCCGCTCTTGCCGGCGAGGCAAAGAGCGTTATTCTGATAGAGGCAGAAACCGGAAAGGTTCTCTATGAATATGAGGCGGATATGCGTCTTGCTCCTGCGTCGGTAACCAAAATTATGACGATATTGCTTGTTGCAGAGGAAATTGGCAAAGGAACGCTTAAGCTTACCGATATCGTTCAGATTAGTGACAATGCTTCTCATATGGGCGGTTCTCAGGTTTATTTGAAGGCAGGGGAACAGATGAGTGTTGAAGATCTGCTTAAATCGGTTATCATCGCGTCGGCAAATGATGCGGCGACAGCACTTGCCGAACAGGTGGCGGGAAGTGTTGAAGGCTTCGTAGAACGTATGAACGCACGCGCGTCAGAGCTTGGTATGTCGAATACGGTTTTTGAAAATCCGACCGGTCTTGACGACAGCACAGTCGATCACAAAACCACGGCACGAGATATATCGCTGATGTCGAGAGAGCTAATGAAGCATGAATTTATTCTCAATTATACAACGATATGGATGGACAGTATAAGAAACGGAGCCTTTGGACTTACCAATACGAATCGTCTGATTCGTTTTTACAACGGTGCAAACGGGCTTAAAACAGGTTCTACATCAAAAGCGGGCTTTTGTATCAGTGCGGCAGCTAAACGTGACGGCATGCAGCTTATTGCCGTAATCATGGGAGCGCCGAATCGTGATATAAGAAATGAAATAGCCAAGAAGCTGCTTGATTACGGTTTTGCAAATTACAAATATCTGTGTATGGAATCAGGAGAAATTGATCCAATAAAAGTGCTCGGCGGAGTGAGCAATTCATGCAGGCTTATGTATGAAAAATTTGATATTGTGCTTGACAAGTCAGAAGCAGTAAAGGGAGTGGAATCAGCAGTCAATCTTCCCGAATACATATCCGCGCCGGTAGAAGCAGGCGAGGTGATCGGAAATATTGATTATAAAATCGGTGATGAAACAATCGGAAGTGTCAATATTGTTGCCGTCGAAGCAATTGAAAAAATAAGCTATTTGGGACTTTTGAAAAGAATGATAAACAGCTTTTTTCTTAAATAACGAAACGTATCGGCGTGATACAAGCGATAGTAGGTTTATGTAGACGGTCAATCAGAATTCGGATTATTTTTGATAAGAAGAGAATAGAATGTTTTTTTGAGCTCTTTGCGAGTAAGAATTTTGTTATACTGAAAACGCTTGATAGGTTTTCATTTATGCCTAAAATAGAAGCGGTAGAGTTCTTCGCCTGGAATTTGCGAAAACAGAGAAAAAAGTCGCCTTGCGAGGCTCCGCCCCTGCTTAAGGGGGGTCACCCTTAAGAATCCCGGACAAAAACTTTTTTCAAAGGCTTTTAAGGTAATTTTTTCAAAAAGTGTCCTAAATGAAGCTTGGGGCAAAACGTCAGTTTGATTTTTTCTAAACTCTAAAATTTTATTTGCAGTATTCGGAAAAAATTAACTCTTATATTTTTATTTAATCCGTAAACCCTAATTTCGAGGTAAAACTCAAACGGGGAAACACTCAGACAATTACCTGAATTTTCCTGTTTTTAAAGAAAGGGTACGGATGTAATGATAAAGAAAATAGTTATTTTATTAATAGCCGTTCTGGTTATTTCCTGTTTTGCCGGATGTGTAGACGGAGGCAATATTGAGGATAATTCAACCGACAGTTCAGTATTGGATCCCATAATTACCGATCATGATGTAAGTACCGGTGACATTACAAACGGAAACGACGCCGATATTTCCGGAGATGCGAATGTCAGCGGAGACGGCAATGTAAGCGATAACGGCATCGCTTCGGGGGATGGTCAGGTTCCCGGCAACGGAAACGGAGACGGGAATTTGAACGGAAGCGGAAACGGTACCGGAAACAGTGTCGAAAACGGTGAAAGAAACGGCATGGCAAGATAATCTGTGATCAATGCTGTGAGAAATTCAGCAGATAAATCGTTTTTGATATAAGGCAATACCGCCGGGTGCACAGCTAAGGCCTTTATTGGGTATTAGCTTGTATCTATTCCATCAACCTTCATCAATTTCGTCGGCAGAGGAATCACTCTTGCCCCCTCAATTTGCATTGTCTGACGGAAAATTCGGCGGCGCAACTGCACAACAAGCATTGTGCGGTATTGCCATAATAAAAGTCAAGTTGTCTATCGACGCATGGGGCGCAAAGACAGCTTGATTTTCTTATGAGGGGAAAAAGATATTTTATTCGGTAAATCGGTCTTTACTTGACAAAATTATATAGATTGCGTTATAATGTTAAAAACATATAATGGTAATGACATTGTATAATTATTAATATAGAAAAGGGATTATGATGAAAAAAACAGTTCTGAAAAAATATGCCGAGCTCATTGTCAAAAAGGGAGCCAATGTCAGAAAGGGACAGGAGGTAATGATCGTTGCCGGTCTTGATCAGCCGGAGTTTGTATACATGGTAGCGGATTCCGCCTATAAAGCCGGCGCATCAAAGGTAATGGTCGAATGGGAGTACCAACCCCTTACCAAGTTGAATATCCAAAAGCGTTCTCTTTCCGTTCTCTCAAGAGTGGAGAAATGGGAGGTTGAAAAGCTGGAGCATCGTGCCGAAACGCTTCCCGCGATGATTTATCTTGAGTCTTCGGATCCCGACGGGCTTGCAGGAATAAACCAAACGAAATATGCAAAATCTACCCAAGCAAGAATGAAAATAATAAAGCCCATTCGCGACAGAATGGAAAACAAGTACCAATGGGTAATTGCAGCCGTTCCGGGGAAGGCATGGGCAAAAAAGGTGTTTCCGAATGAGCGTCCGTCAAGAGCGGTTGAACATCTCTGGGAGGTTATTTTGAAGGCTTCCCGAGCAGACGGGGACGATCCTGTTTCCGCATGGAACAAGCATAACTCTGATCTTGCGGGACGGTGCGAATACCTGAATTCTCTCGGACTTGATGCCGTTGAGATCAGCTCGTCAAACGGAACAAATGTAAGGATAGGACTTATTCCCGACGCGCTGTTTATGGGAGGTGCGGAGACGGCTATGGGGAGCGGAACCGTCTTCAATCCGAATATTCCGAGCGAAGAGGTTTTTGTAACCCCGATGAAAGGCTCCGCTGAAGGAATTGTATATTCCTCAAAGCCTTTTTCCTACCGCGGTCAGCTTATTAAGAGCTTCAGCGTTGTTTTTGAAAACGGAAAAGCGGTTTCTGTCAAAGCAGATACGGAACGCGAGACGGAGATTCTCCGGCAGATGATTGCCATGGATGAAGGCGCCGCCTATCTCGGAGAAGTGGCGCTTGTCCCGTATACTTCACCGATTCGCGAAACGGAAATCCTCTTCTGCAATACGCTTTTTGATGAGAATGCAGCTTGCCATCTTGCGCTTGGCAGAGGTTTTTCGAATTGCCTTAAGGATTATGAGAAGTATACCTTTGAGGAGACAAAAGAGAAGGGAATCAATGACTCCGTGATTCATGAGGATTTTATGATAGGAACCCCTGATACTTCTGTTGTAGGAATCCGTTCAAACGGTGAAAGAATTCAGATATTCAAGGATGGCGAATGGGCGTTTTAAGGCAACACCGAAGGGGCGCGGTTTGCGTCTTGACGGCAAATTGCTTGTCCATTTCCCACCATACTTCACAAATTTTATCGGTAGAGAAGCCGTTCTTGCTCCTCAATTTGTGTCGTTTGACGACAATATGACTTTGTGCATCTGTACCGTCAAAATTGTGTGGCATTTCCTTAAGAAAGTATCGCTGGGGGCGCGGCTTGCGTCTTGATGGCAATTTGCTTGTCCATTTCCCATCATACTTCACAAATTTCATCGGCAGGGGAGTGTCACTCTTGCCTCCTCAATTTGTATTGTCCGACGACAAATCCGGCGGCGTGGCTGTACAACAATTATTGTGAGGTATTGCCTTAATTCCCGAATGATAAATGGGCACCTCTGAAAATTCACTGTCCGGAACCGGTTCGAGTTGTTTTCCGTCATTCGTCACAAAAAACCTTGGCAGATGGATACGCTGTCTGCGGAATTTTGGTTTAGCCTGACGAAAAAATCACTTTGCCGTCTATGAACATTGCATTTTTAGAGACACCCTGAATGATTGAGATACCCAAATATAATGGTACCGAAGCTCCGGATGTGAGCTTTTCACTTTGCAGGAAAGGAGTGATATTTATAACGGCAGGATTTATGACTCTTGGGTGCAGGGTTAATCAATATGAGACAGAGGCACTTGCGGAGGAACTTTTTAAGCTTGGCTTTTCGCGCGGAGATTTTGCGGAGGCGTGTGACGCTTACATCATCAATACCTGTGCGGTTACGGAGGAAAGCGTTCGAAAATCAAGGCAGATGGTGCGCAGAGCGAAAAAAAAGAATCCCGATGCTTTTATCGGCGTTATGGGGTGTG
>USPP01000089.1 GCA_900556615.1 uncultured Eubacteriales bacterium | reverse complement strand
GCGTATTCGCATATGACTTTTGTGATACGGGAATGGTATGTCCTCTTGCTAAAATGTATACGCTCGGAAGCGATTTTATCCCTTCTGCAAATCATGCGGGTGGTTTACGCTATCACGGCATGAGTTCTATTCTTTCTCAACTGTATAACGACGGATACATGGAAGCCGTTTCCGTCAAGCAAACCGAGGTGTTTGAAGCAGCCGAGTATTTTGCAAGGGTCGAAGGAATCCTTCCCGCTCCCGAAAGCGCTCATGCCATCAGAACGGCAATCGACGAGGCACTTAAATGCAAAGAAACAGGAGAAAAGAAAACGATTGTTTTCGGTCTGACCGGAACCGGCTATTTCGACATGGTCGCATATGAAAAATTTCATAACGGCGATATGGATGATTATGTTCCCACCGACGAGGAGCTTGCGGCATATGCTGCGAAATTGCCGAAAATAGATTAAAGAAACAACCATTACCTCACCGTTTACAGAACACTTTCAAGCTCCCTGTCCAAAAGGACTGCCATTGATATGCACCTCAAAAGATAGATACTTTTGGAGGTGCATATTTCTATAGGCAAAACAGAAGGAGAAAAGAGATACTGTGTAGAATTTAGAGAATCTGTTATTTTTTTCAAATGAATTGAAAAATTATAGCATATCAATTATAATCCTGCCAATTTCGCTTGACACACCTGAACAAGCATGATATAATGTAGATACAAAAATGAAATAAATACATTAATTTACAGCAAAGAAACAGCCATGGTAATCCAAGATTAAAATTCATGTTACAGCGGCTTTTCCTATTCGCGTTGAATGCTTTGCAGATCATACAAGAATTAATTATCTGTTTTAATTCATTGAAGGTGCAGAAGCCGCTTTATAAGCAGGCTTCTGCGCTTTTGCTTTATGAGAACAAAAAAATTGCCAATGCTGTATTGCTCTATACAATATCGATTTAAAATCCTTTACTTATAAGGGCGGTGAATTTATATATGATTGTAGTATAAAACAAAGCATACGCACTTCGGGGGACGATTTCAAAAATGAAACAAAAGGAGTCAAAAATGAAAACTGTCAAGCTTAAAATGCGAGCACTTTCCTTGTTATTTGCCATTATCATGGTATTTACCATGACACCGTTGAGCGGAACAGCGATAATAACAGAAAAGCCAGAGGTTATCGGCGGCGAAAACATTTCCAATCCAAACACAGTCGACAAAAATGTTTATATCATTGAAGAAGACATTTCACAGCGCGGCGAGTTTGAGAAGCACTTCTTATGCTCCGACGGCAGCTATATTGCCGTGTCTTATCCCAACGCCGTTCATTTTAAAAACGATAAAAATGAATGGCAGGATTTCGATCATTCTTTAAAGCTCGATACAGAAAAAGGCTTATACAAGGCGTCGGGCGGTAATTTCAGTGTTTCGCTCTCTCAAAATACCCAAAGCAACAAATTAATTACACTTCAAAATAAAAGCCATGAAATTTCATGGACGATCAGGGCAGATCAAGGCGGATCTGAAACGGTCGGCGGAATCGTCGGTAAGAAACTATCTGAAATAAAGTCACTTACATCATCCGACATAAAAATTGCCGAAAGCGAGATAACCGAATTTAAAAAGGCGTCCGACCGGCTCGTCTCCCATCAGGATGCTTTCGCGCTTCCGAAATATTCAAGCCAAGTCTCCTATTCAAACGTTTTTGCAGGAAACAACATCTCCTTAAGATATACTGTAGATGCAAACAGAATAAAGGAAGATATACTCATATATGAAAAAAGTGATCTGTCGTCCTTTATCATGGATATGCAGATCGGTAATCTTTCTGCGTCGTTAAACGAAGACAACAGCGTGAGTCTGCTTGACAAAAACGGTGAAACGCAATATCAGATCGGTGTCCCCTATTTGGTAGACGCAGCTTATGAATATTCATACGATGTCAAAGTGACGGTCGAGCAAAGCAGCTCATCTTGTAAAATAACGTACACCCCCGATGAAAAATGGTTAAACGCCGACGAACGTGTATATCCGATTACACTCGATCCGGAAGTTACTACAAACGAGTATACATCCAATATGATAGATACCTTTGCCTGGAAAAATCGGCTTGTAGATCAATCGAGCAAAGCGTATTTGGATGTCGGCGTAGATTCAGGGGATCCGTCCTGGGCGTTTATAACGTGTACAAAACCGAATGTGAACAGCGGTTATATTATTAACTCTTTAGGCTTAACTTTGACTGTCAGCAAATTTGCCGGATCATATTCTAACAATCAAATTTCTGTCTACGGTGCAAGAAACTGGTCAACCGGTTCATCATTACAACCTGTCAATTCCTATTTGGAAAGTTACAAAACTTCATTCAACACAGGATACTCTACCGGTAAAACAACAGTCTGGATCGAGTTCAACGGTTCTTTGGACTATGATGGTTATATCTTAAAATTCACCGATGAAGCCGCAGCGGGAAATACGAATTATGTAAGATTTCATAGCATCGAAGCTTCCGAGGAATCAAACAGACCGTATTTTACCTACTGCTATTCTAAAGCTGACAGCCTATATTTACCCCCGGAATTAATAAACGGCGGCGTATACGCGTTTAAAAACGCAAGCACCGGAAAATATATGTCCGCAACAAGCAATGCAAACAACGCAAATGTTGTACAGCAAAGCGTTGATTCGCCGTCAAAAAATCAACTGTTTAAAATTGATTTGCGTACCTCTACACAAGCTTCTATGCTCAGAGCGATGTGCAGCAGCAACGGAACCAACCGGGTAATCGACATTAAAACCGGCGGCGCGATCCCGGTTTCGGGCAATAATATTCAGCTGTACGCCGCAGGCGGTTACCCGGAAGCGCAGGAATGGCTGTTTGTATCGCTTGGAAACAATCAGTATAAAATTGTTTTACGGTCAAACATGAATTTGTGTATTGCCGGAACCAGCAGTAATGACGTAATTCTGCAAACCTACACCGGAAGTAGCTTACAAAAATGGACCATGCAATTCATGGGCTGCAAACCGTATTACTCCATAAGTGCGGGCAGCAGTCAATCGAATAGTATTAATTGTCACGGATATGCTTTGTGGACACACAACAATCCACAAGAATGGTATGGTTTTACAACAACTCAATTTAACAATATGAACAATTCAAATGATCTGCTTAATGTTATTAAACCACAGTTAGAAACCTGGTTAAACTCCAATTTTTCTGGTCGATGGGAAGAAGTAACAAACCATGGTGGGATGAATGCTCAACTATCAAGTAATCAATGGCTCGTTGCTTTTAGAGTGGGTTTAAATAAAAGTCTATGGGATCCTTGGGATTATCACTTTTGGTACCGCGATAACACGGGACAATGGACAAATAAGCATGGAACAGGAACTGCAAGTCAACCGCTTGGATCAGATATACCAACCACCAATAATTCGCCGGGGTGGTTCTATCAAGTCAATAATTTCTACAATAGCAATATAATATATTACCGTATTACACAATGAGGTAGTAACATGAAAAGATATATATTAATATTTGCTTTCGTTATATTTTGTCTTTGTATGGTTGGCTGCCATAATCATTATTCAAATAAACCAGACAATGGAACGGAGGAGTATTCTATGGAAGAAAGAAATTTTTTCGATTTGAATAAGGAACATATAGCAACCGATGAGGAAATGCTGTCGGTTAAAAACGGTATGACTTTTACCGAAGTAGTTAATATAATAGGGAAACCACATGGTTATGGTACTATGGGGGCAATGACGTTAAAATGGTTTACTAAAGAAGGTACTATATATAATATAAAATTCATTTTTAATGATGATTTTGTTCAAGATGCTAAATGGAGCTTAAATGATTATTATAAATATGCAATAGTACTAAGCAGTCCAATGATAGATAGGGTAACCGAATAAGCAGGCAATTTTATAATTGGATTCGCCGTTGAGACAGGGGGGAGTCACGTGCTCCCCCTCTTCTCGACGTATAATGTGCTAAACGCGTTTATAATTGAGTTTTACGATCGACTCCCTAATAAGCGAAAGGAGAAACATTTTGAAAAAAAAATTATTAATTGTTTGCATGATAGCGATGCTTATCACGATTTTTTCGGCATGCCAAAGCTCAAATACGAAAAATCCCGAACATTCTAAGCAGGAGGAATCTGATATGACAGATTTTTTTAGTCCGACACCTTCCAAAAAAGATTTATTAACCGAAGATGAATTCATCAATTTAATAAAGGAAAGCCCTTATGTGCAGCCAGGCGAAACTATGGCTTTTAATGACCTAATAAAAATTGTCGGTAAACCGCAAAGGGAAATTCCTGTAAATGTGGAGTGAGTGAGTGGTCAAATTAACCCAAGAATAAAGTGTTTTCAATGGGATTTGAAAAATAATAAGTGCATTGATTATTGGGTTTATTTATCCAGTGAGTGTTCAGATGAAAAAGCCGATTTTGATAATATAATTGAATATGGGATGGTTCTCAATGTACTAAAGACTTCGACACCTAATACAATTGTCGATTTATCGTCGTCCACTATTCCGTATACTACTGTGGATTAACAACAGCAGCTTAACCGTATCAAGATCACATTACCCCACCCGTATCTTGCGTATTTGCGGGTGGGGAAGAAATTCATTGATAGTGTAGTATATTATCACATAATCAAATAAACGGAACGGAGAAATATTTTGAAAAAAATTGTTAATTGTTTGCATGATAAACTTTGATAATCACTTCAAAGGCGGTTCTTTTCTTGCTTTTCCCTCTTTTTGCAGTTTATCATGTAAAGTTTCAGATATCGAGATCGGACAGGTTGGATTTACGATACTGCATGGGCGTAACGTCCTCTATTTTTTTGAAAACCTTGCAAAAATAGCTTTGATCTTCATATCCGATCGATAATGCAATATCAGACAGCTTTAAATGTGTATACAGAAGCTGCTCCTTACTCTTTTCTATCCGAACGCGATTCAGATACACACTGAAAGCCTCTCCTGTTTCATCTTTAAATACCCGACTGAAATATGCAGGAGAAAAATATACTCTTCTCGCCATATCTTCCAGGGTAATTCGTTCATCATAATGGGAATGAATATACTGAATACTCTGATGAATAGCGCTGGTATGTCGGCTTCCGGAAAAATCAAAAATACTATCCATAAGTATCCCCATTGCCTTGGTCAACCAAAGACAAAGCGCATCAAAATCTTGAATTTGAGTGATATCTATTAAATATCCGTGCCCTGCATTCAAGGTTTCCTCCGGATTTGCTCCCGCTTTGATTGCAGTACGGCTGATCAAGACCAGTAATTCATATATCCGTGTTTTACAACGCAAAAAATCGCCTCCGGAAGAAAACAATATATGCCCCAATAGTTCATTCAAAAGCTTCTGCGCCTCTGCTTTGTTTGCCTGCTGCACCGCCCTAAGCATGGCCTGCTCTGTTTCAAAGGGATATGGGCCGGTTTATCGGAAGCCTTTAATTGCTGGATATAGGCTGTAATCTGCCCCTGGATCATCCCGGAATTTTTATTTTCCAACATTTTATTGGCGGCCGATATGTTATTCATAAATCCAACCGCCATAAACAGAAGAGTTGCCATCTTGTTCACTTTTTCCGCGGAAATATATGTCACATTCCCAAGCTCTGCTATAACACTTTGAAGCCTCTCTCCTCGAAGCTGCTGTCTGTCTTCGAGATCACAAGCTATATAATCCTGAACCTCTACCATAAGAAACGGTCCCACCGTGATTTTTCCTTCGCTACGCTGCCCTCCCAAAATCGGTGATACAAAACAAGTCAGTCCCATAGGACAAAAATAAATGTACTTGCCGCCGAATCTCTCTGCTTCGATCATTCCGTATATGTGCGCTCTAATACAATCTTCCTGACATTTTCCCGCCGAACGACAAATCTGACAGGAAGCACAGCCGTATCCGCTTTCATATTTGATGATTCCCTCCGCATCCGACACCGTGCACCCCACAGCACAGGAGCAAGAGAATGCTTTTGCGCATTCGATAGCAAGCGTTACATCAAACGATTCTTTTAAAGACATATCAATAAAACCTTCTTTTCCGATTTTTTCAATTTATAATAGAATTTAATGATTCTATTGCAAAATATAAAAATTGAAATCATTTCAATATGACAAAAAAATACAAAAAATTGACACAAATTACAAGACAGACAATGCTATTCGTGATATAGTTAAAGCTATATAAAAGTAATATCCAAAACTTTTTCCGGAGGATTATATTATGAGTATTATAACAGATATTTCCGAAAATTTGCAACATGGAAAAGCCAAAATTGTTAAACAACTTGTTCAAGATGCTGTTGATCAGGGGATTCCCGCACGACAGATTCTTGAAGAAGGCTTATTAGCTGGTATGGATGTAATAGGGCAAAAATTTAAAAACAATGAGGTTTTTGTTCCCGAGGTTCTTGTAGCAGCACGCGCTATGAATATGGGAACCGCTATTCTCAAGCCCCTGCTTGCCGAAAGTGGTGAAAAAGCGGCGGGTAAAGTGTGTATAGGAACTGTAAAAGGGGATCTTCACGATATCGGAAAGAATCTGGTAGGCATGATGATTGAATCAGCAGGTTTTGAAGT
>USPP01000088.1 GCA_900556615.1 uncultured Eubacteriales bacterium | reverse complement strand
CCGGTCATACAGCGGCTGATAAAATCCGCCGGTGACATCTGCGCATCGTCTAAAGGCACCATATTTTGTTTCTGTAATTGTTTTGCTTCTGCTTCCGTATACACAATGTGGTGTTTCCCCGCCTCTTGTACGGAACAATCCATTGTCGCTCCCACCTGAATCTGGGAGATGCCGCCATCCTTGGCGTCTTGTACAGACACGTTTTTTTTCTCCATTCTTTCCGCGTCATCAAAGGTAAGGGAAATCCGATTGGTCGAAATATCCATAGATTTCACGCTCACTTTCTAAATCCTTATACTTATATCTCGGACAATCCGGCGGAAATCTTTAGTATCTCTTCCTAATTTGCCTGATACTCTTCTAACAGACTTTTATCCAGTTTAATTCGGTTATCCATCGTTTTCATGACATCGGCAATTTCAACCGTCTGTTTCACGGATGGATCCGACAAATCGTACAAATTATTATTACGGAAATCAAGGACAGTCGGCTCGAAAATATTATCTTCATTTTCAGTGATAACCAATCCCTTTTCTCCATTTGACAATTCAACACATACACCCGGATACAAAATAGAAATACCATGAATCAAAGCATTTACTATTTTCTTATTATAACGCTCCTCATCCGCAAGAAGTTCACGCACCGCTTTCACTTCCGAAGTCGGCTCCTCAAAAGACTTCATTGCTGTCATACGGTCATACGCATCTGCCACATAGAGGATATTTGCATTCACGCTCTCTTTTAACCCTGCCGGAATTTCTGCATCGCTCTCTCTTGTATAAAGCTCCTGCATCTGGGCAATGAGGCGCAGAACTTCCTCATCCAAATCACCATATCGGTCTAATGTCTCCTGTGTGTTTTTCTTAACAACTTCTTTCGTGCCATCATCTAAATCTTCCGCATCCGGTAACTGCTGTAATTTCAGTGCACCGATATCATGCAGAATAGCAGACTTCACAAGGAGATTAATCCGTCCAACCGGGAAGCCCATCTGACCGGCAATAATGGCGGACAAAATAGCAACATTCAAAACATGTTTATAAATATAATCTTCACTGCTTCGCAGACTCTGCACAAAATTAATCTTATGGTTTAAGTCTCCATAATTCTTTATGATAAGACTGCACAGCCAGTCAAGTCCTTTGTCTTTTTTTCCGGAATCAATCAAATCCAAATCTTCGCGGATACTAAAAACCGCCATCGTCTGAAAGCGCTCAAAGTTAATATCATCCTCCGACATCGGCGGAACCGGTTCTGCCGGTTCAAGTATGTACAGACCTAAAAGCCTAAAATTTTTAATTCCGTAAATCGCCTGCATCGTAAGTTTTGTATCACGGTCATACAACAAAACTCCATTTTTATTGTAGATTGGTTTTCCTAAGCGCATTCCGGGCTTGAGTTCATCTACTTTCACAAATAACATGCTGCTACCTCCTCGACTTAATTTTTTCACATTTTTTTCGTATACTTATCATCATAAATCGTTATTTCTATCATAGCAGTTATTGCCATTTGACGCAATGATTATTTGAGAAAGGAGCGCGAAATTATGCGAAAAAGAGGACTGATTTCAGTTTTGATTTTATCTCTTTTGCTTAGCAGCACCATACCGCATAAAATTCAGGCTGTAACTGAACAAGCTAAGACCGCTAAAACTTCTGATAACTATGTCGAGGGCGAAGCCATTGTAACACTTAACGCTTCTTCCGAAACCGGACTTGCCAAAGAGGGAACCGCATCATTTGATTCCGATATTGAAGTGGAAAACAGCTGGGATTTTGGTCCTGTCAAAAAGAAAAAGGGGAAAAATCTCTATCTTTCAGAGGTTCACTCCGATACCTATTCAACGAAAGAACTTATTGAAAAACTGAAAAAACAGGATAATGTAGTTGCCGCCGAGCCAAATTACTACCGCTATAAATTGGCCACGACAAACGATACTTATGCCGATGAACAGTGGTATTTAGACGGCACCGGAGCCTATCAGACTACTTCCTCCGGTATTCAGTACAAAAACCGGATTCAAACAAGTAACGACAGCGATACCATTGTTGCAGTCGTTGATACCGGTATTGACTACACCCACGAAGATTTAGCCGCTCACATGTGGAAAAATCCTTACGACCAGTTGGAGCTTCCCGGCACATATGGCTACGATTTCGGAGATTATGATAGTAATCCCATGGATGAAGACGAGGACGGACACGGTACTCACTGCGCCGGTGTCATCAGTGCCGTATCGGACAATAACAAAGGAATCTGCGGCATCAGCAATGCAAAACTAATGGCGTTGAAAGTTTTTAATTCTGCCGGCACATCATACGATTCCGCTATCATCGCGGCTTTTAATTACATCTATAAAGCGCAGACTCTCGGCGCAAATATTGCCGCCATCAACTGTTCCTGGGGTGGCGGTGGAAGTAGTTCAACCTCTATGAAAACGTTGATTAACCAGATTGGGCAAAATGGCAGTCTGTTTCTTTTTGCTGCCGGAAACGATGGCGAAAACCACGATAATGCCATCTCCGATGGATGCCCCTATGACTTGGACAGCCCTTATGTGGTAACCGTTGGTGCCTCCACCCAGACCGATAAAAAAGCATCTTTTTCCGATTATGGAAATAAGACTGTCCACCTTTTTGCACCGGGCCGGAATATTTTTTCCACAATAAATTCCGGTGTTTTTTACCCTTCCGTTTACACAGACAGTATGCGAAGTTCACGGTGTTCGTATTTCACCTCTTTTGACTCTAACGATGCCGTTTTATACCACCCATCGGAAATCGGCAAATTAGACGGCAGCATTTTATACAATGAAAAGTCTTATTCAGCAGAAGATTCGCACAATCAGGCAGGCAGCGGCTCTTACTGCATTTCCATTGATGCTGCACGAAGTTCTGCAACTTTGGCACTTTACATGGATATAGACGACATGAACTTAGCCGATGGCACATATCAGGTATCTTATGATATGGGCATCGAAGAAAATGGTGAAATTTCATGGTCCCACTATAGCAGTAAATTGTATTTTATAAAAAACAAAATGAATAATGTTTTGTATTTTATAAAATACAATTTATCTTTGTAAGAAATAAATATAACCTTGATGCGGATGAAACAATTATTTGCTACTTCATATCAACTCATAGAACGCACTTCGACAGAATTTGTAAGATATCTGTATAACGAAATACGTTGGGGAAATAGGCTGATTGCTATAACAGGCGCCCGTGGTTCAGGCAAAACAACGCTTATGCTCCAGTATATCAAAGAGCATTACACTGCATACAGTAATGAAGCTCTGTACGCTTCATTAGATAATATCTGGTTTTTCAGGCACTCGTTGCTTGAGTTGGCAGATGAATTCCACAAAATGGGTGGCAAGACATTGTTTCTGGATGAAGTGCATAAGTATCCGACGTGGTCTGTAGAAATAAAGAATATCTATGATAGCTATCCGGATATGAAAGTTGTTTTTACCGGTTCTTCTCTGTTGGAAATTCATAAGGGAGAGGCTGATTTATCCAGGCGAGCTGTCATTTATCATCTGCATGGATTGTCATTTCGCGAGTTTTTAATGTTTGAGTATGGGCATAAGGTAGAAAAGGTTACTTTATCCGATATATTGACGAGACATGTGGAAATAGCGATGAATGTGGGAAAGGTAATCAAGCCGCTTGTTGCATTCAAAGAATATTTATCTTATGGATATTATCCTTTTTATAAAGAAGATAAGGTTTTGTATCATGAAAAATTATTGGCAACACTGAATATAATTCTGGATGTGGATTTACCTTCTACTGAAAAGATAGACTATTACTCTATCGGAAAGATGAAAAAGTTGTTTGCCATACTTGCTGAACTTGTACCTTACATTCCTAATGTATCGGCTTTAAGTAAAGAACTGGAGGTTACGCGGATTTCTTTGCTGAACTATCTGTTTTATCTTCAGAAAGCTCAAGGTCTATTGTTACTTGATAAAGAAGCATCCGGTATAAAACAATTAGCTAAGCCGGAAAAGATTTACTTAGGTAATACGAACTATGCCTATGCATTGGGAGGTGATAAGACTGATGTTGGGAATGTGAGGGAAACTTTTTTCTTCAACCAGACCCGGGTTCGCCATGCTGTGATTTACTCTCCTAAGGTCGATTTTATTCTTGATGGAACTTATAGTTTTGAGATTGGAGGAAAGAATAAAACGAAGGAACAATTGAAGGAAGTCCCCAATGGATATTTGGCGCTTGATAATATTGAAGTGGGATATGGAAACCAGATACCGCTTTGGATATTTGGATTAATGTATTGATAGAATTTGAACAATAATAGAGAAAGATAAATATGAAGATATTTCCTACTCAAAGCATCAAAGAGTTGGATGCTTACACAATAGAAAATGAACCGATTGCTTCCATCAACCTGATGGAGCGTGCCTCGCAGGCATTGACAAAAGCGATTACGAAACGCTGGGAGGCTGAAACACCGATTACGGTATTTGCCGGACCGGGCAATAATGGTGGAGATGCATTGGCAGTCTCCCGATTGCTGGCGGAAAAGGGTTACCGGGTATCGGTTTATCTGTTTAATACCAAAGGAGAACTTTCTCCCGATTGCGAAGCGAATCCGTACCTCGCCTTTGCGCTCCTCATATATGCCGGACTTGACGGTATAAAAAGACAGCTTACTCCTTCGGCGCCTCTCGATATCAATCTCTATGACGCGCCGGAAGGGATTACCTCTGGGCTTTTGCTGCTTCCGCAAAGCTTGTCGGAGGCGGCAAAGAGAGCGGCGTCGAGCGCATTTGTTGCCTCGGTGCTTCCGGAGGCAATAAGAAAAATTTATATTGCGGAGGAATAACTTCCGTATGGGATTTGACAGAGAACCGAGAAGGGTACTGATCGCGTCCGGCACCGAACGGGGAACGGAATATCTGACCTCTGTGCTTGACGGAAATGAGTATGACGCCTCGTCTCCGGTAAGCAGCGCAGCGGAGGCGAGGAGAAGGCTCGATTCGGTTGCCTATGATATCGTGATAGTCAACACGCCGCTTAAAGATGAATTCGGAGCGGATTTTGCGGCGAATGCCGCTGAAAACGGCGTCTCCGGCGTAATACTGATTGTTAAAAACGAGATTTTTGATCAGATTTCCTACAAGACGGAGGATTCGGGAGTGATCGTCCTGTCAAAGCCGCTTTCGGGAAATATGATAATGCAGGCAATACATATTGCCTCCGCGCTTCATGCAAGGCTTGCCAAGGCAGAGAAAAAAAATGAATCCATGCAGAAGCGTATGGACGAAATCAGGCTTGTCAATCACGCCAAATGGGTGCTTATCTCGAAGCTCGGTATGGACGAGAATAACGCGCATAGATTTATCGAAAAACAGGCTATGGATCTGAGACAAACCAAGTCGGAGGTATCACAGTTTATTATCAGAACCTATGAGAATCAGTGACCGTCATTTAGATGCTTGTTTGTTTATCGAGTTCTTCCTCAAGCTTCAGGATGACGGTACTCATTTTTACATCGAGAGCACAGCATATCCGATACAGTGTTTCAAGTGTCGGTTTTCTCTCTCCGCGTTCGATCGCGCTGAGATGACTTCTCCCGATATCGGCAAGACCGCTTAAAACTTCCTGTGAAACGCCGCTTTTCTTTCGAAAATCGGCGATTGTTCTGCCGACGGCTTCTGCGCTTAACGTAGGAACATACATATTTTTTACCGACCCTTGCTTTTGCAAGGGTTTTTCCTTTTATCATAACGGTATCCGGCAGAAGCTCTTCAGCTAAATGATATAAGCTTCTGTATCAGACCACTATATGTATATTCTACCGTTTTTTTTAATTTATTTGACTACATATGTTGACAAATGAATACTTATGTGTTATAATTTTCAAAAAGAAATTCATTACATGGGAAAGGAAAAAACTTTGTAAATTCAAGGAAAGGTATTTCTCTATGGAAAATCAGATGGAAAAACATGCGGAGGCTTCGAATGAAGCTGCCGCCCGAACAAAATTCTGCAAGCATTGCGGTGCGAAAATATTGGAAGATGCGATACTATGCGTCTCCTGCGGAAGACAGGTTGAGGAAATCCGATCAAGCTCTTCTTCGCAACCCAATATTGTCATCAATAACGATAATCACAATACAAACACGAACCAGAATATAAACGGAATGTATGGGATGAAAAAGCAAAAAAACAAATGGGTGGCTTTGATTCTGTGTATTTTACTTGGTTTTATGGGAGCACACAAGTTTTATGAAGAAAAGACCGGAATGGGGATCCTTTACCTTTTTACTTTCGGTCTGCTGGGACTCGGATGGTTTATTGATATTATTATCCTTCTTTTTAAGCCGAATCCGTATTATGTATAACAGATACGGGCTGACATCCCTTATTTCTTGATATGCCGAATCGAGAGGGAAGCTTTTTCAGGCGATTGGGGAAAGGGAATTTTCTCTCCTACCTCCACCACCGTGTGTGTCGTTCGGCATACCTCTCGCCTGCACCTCACGATGAAGCTTGGGAGTCGTTTTTGAGTTTGTCGGTATCTGTGTCTCGGTGCTTTTCGTCACAAAGCATTGATAGTCCGTCATACAAAAAGGGATTGATGCATCGGGCT
>USPP01000087.1 GCA_900556615.1 uncultured Eubacteriales bacterium | reverse complement strand
GACAATAACGGCTATACCTTTGATTTCTCCCTTCTTAACGTATGGTTTGAGCTCGCACGTAAAAATGGAATAAAATATTTTGAAATATCTCATTTCTTTTCTCAGTGGGGCGCAAAGTTTGCACCGAAGATTATCGCCGAGAAAGATGGAAAGCCCTGCCGCATTTTCGGTTGGAATACCCCCGGAACGGAGGGAGAATATCCCCGTTTTCTTTCCTGTTTTCTGCCTGAGCTTATCGCTTTTCTGCGTGAACAGGGCGTACTGGAAAGCTGCATCTTTCATATCTCCGATGAACCGAACGAAACCCAGCTTGAGGGCTATATGAAAGCAAAAAAAATTGTATCGCCTTATCTTGAGGGATGTACGATTGCAGACGCTCTTTCATCCGTTGCATTTTACAAAAGCGGAGCGGTTAATACTCCGATTCCCGCCACCAATCACATCGAGCCTTTCCTTGAAGAACCCATTTCTCAACGCTGGGCTTATTACTGCTGCGGGCAGTGGGATAAAGTCGGAAACCGCTTTATCGCATATCCTTCCGCACGAAACCGTATACTCGGAGTTCAACTCTACAAATTCGGTATAAAAGGCTTCTTGCATTGGGGATTCAACTATTGGTATAGCATGGGTTCGCGGCGGCTGATAAATCCATACCTCTGTCAGTCGGGAGAAGGTCAGGTTCCAAGCGGAGACGCTTTTTCGGTGTACCCCGCTCAGGACGGCACTCCCTATGAATCCATTCGTCTTAATGTGTTCCGCGAAGCAATTCAGGATATCTCCGTATTATCCCTCTGTGAAAAATTTATAGGACGCGCACGTGTAACGGCTTTGATTGACACCCTTGCCGGAGATAAGCTGACCTTTTCTTCCTACCCCGCCGATCCGGAATATATTTTGCGTCTCAGAGAAGAGATAAACAGAATCATTGCAGAGAATGTGCAAGCATAACTTCTCATTTCTCCACAACGAACATTCATGCCGATGATAATTGGTGAGGTAAAACGCTATCTTCGTGACAACAACACCATCAGAGTAAGCAGATCCGTGCGGGATCTTGCCTATCATGCGCTTCAGGCAAGAGAAGAACTATCCCGCAAATCAGAAACAGAACCCTCCGTTGAGGAAATCGCCGCATATATGAGTGAGAACGGTGATCCTCATTCCACGGAAGAGATCACCAGCGCGCTTGAAGCGATAACCGAACCCGTTTCTTTATTCGATCCTGTGTACGGAGATGGAGTATCCTCAGATTCCGTATTTATAATGGATCAAATCGGTGACAATTCCGGTGGCGAGGAGATGTGGCTTGAAAATATCGCGCTTCGTGAAGCGCTGAAAAACCTGAACGAACGAGAAAAATCAATCCTTGCTATGCGCTTTTACAAAGGAAAGACACAGATGGAAATTGCATCGGAAATCGGCATTTCTCAGGCCCAGGTCTCCCGTCTTGAAAAAGGCGCGCTTGAACGTATCAGAAAGCAGCTCTGATTACCGTCTTCATATCGAAAAGCGGGCTCTCGCGGTAAAGCAATTCTGCCGTGAAAGCCCGCTTTATATTTCAGACAATATGATGGTGCCCTGTGACGACAAACCAAAAAACGAATATAGCAACCGTAAGGAACATATTGTTTTTAAGATTTTTATAAAAAACGTTAACAAAATGATTTGTACAGGCTAAAGAGAAAGTATTTTTCAGGGCTTTACCATGCCACGCTTAAGGGTTTTCACCCTTAAGAAGCATTTTTTAGGCAAGACCGCACAATGATTGTTTACACAGTTTCAGAAAAAAACGCTTTCTCCAGCCGTATGCACGTACAACAAAATGGAAAAGCAGTATATACCGCAGCCCGATCTTACACACCGCCTTCAAACCGACTAAATCCATTATACAAAATTTTCTCACAGCACCGACAAATATTACAAAATTATGTATTATTATAAGAGAATATGCAAAACACACTTGAAAATTTTTTGCTGATACCTTATAATTATAATATATCTTATTTTATTATATTCATTACAAGGAGATACCACCATGTTTTGTGAAAAATGCGGGGCTAAGCTTCCCGATAACGCTGTCTTCTGCGATAAATGCGGAGCACCCGTCAAAACGGGAACCACCCCTGTTACAGCTAACACCGTCCCTCCGGTTCAACCAACGCCGGTTAAGCCTTCTGCTCTCAAGCGCTTTTTTTCGGTAAAGCGCAATGTACTTATAACCGCCGTGGCAGCATCTGTTCTTCTGATAGCCGTTATCCTTCTTGTCGTCTTCCTTTCCATGCCCAAAAAAGTTTATCTTGACAAGTATTTTGATATCGTATACTCCGGCTGTGATGGATATGCAACTCCTTCCGTACAGTGGAACACGGAGGCGCTTGAAAAAATCGACAAAAAAATATTCGGAAAAAAGAGCGCCAATAAAACCGGCAATTCTGTTTTGGACGACATATATAACGGCGTGCAGGATATCATCAATCAAAGCTCGTCGCTCAGATATTATGTAAATATCACTCTTACATATGACCCGCAATATCTTTCAAACGGAGATAAAATTACCGTCTCTTTTTCCACACTTACAAAGGAATTTGAAGAAAAATATGACGTAAAGCTTGCGTTGAAAAACCAGACCGTAACGGTAAAGGGGCTTGAAGAGGCATTTCTTCTGAATCCCTCTGAAAAGATATCCCTCTCATTCACCGGATATTCCGGTTACGGAAAGGTTTCCGTCAATGTCCCCTCCGGCGATACGGCAATAGGGGAAACCGGATATTCTGCCCGTTATGAAGCAAGAAATGACGGATATAACGTCTACATCATCGATTCAGAAGGCTACTCTTCTTATACCCTCTACTACCGTTTTGACAAAGCCGCCTCTCTTTCCGAAGACGAAACGATAACCTGTACCGTAAGCAACGCGGAGCAGATAAATATTGATCTTGCCAAAAAGGTAGGGATTCAGATACCTACAGAAAGCACCGCATACAAAATATCCGGTCTTACCGCACTTTCAAGCTTTAATGTCTTAGAATATATGACCGCAACCTTCTCCGGCTACAGCGGATTCGGGAATCTTTCCCTTGAAGCAAAAAACGAAGAAGTCAAAGTAGGCGCCTATACCTTGAAGCTCTCTCCTGAGGTAACCTCAAGCAGATGTCGCATTACCGTTTATGTCTGTGACAGCGATGGGAATCAGCTTCGCTCCGTCAACTATACAGCTGATAAATATAAGCTCTTCGCGAACTCTGACAATGTAACCTTTGCCCTGAACACACAGGGAAGCACCTTGGAAGCAGATTACGGCATAACGCTGCCCGAATCCGTTTCGCTCTCTGTAAGCGGTCTTGAACAGCCGATAGACCCCAAGCCCTTCGACCGTCTTGATCTTTCTTTCACCGGATATGAAGGCTATGGCGTTATCAATATGAGCGTTAAGGAAGAAATTTACTCCGTCGGAAATTATACATTCAAGCTTACTTCTTCTCTCGACACCGACAGCTGGTCAAAAAACTGTTCTCTTACCATAGTCGTTGCTGATGCAAGCGGAAGCAATCTTTTCACCGTAGAATATCGTGCAAGCGGTTATTATGATATCAAAGCAAACGGCGAAACGGTTACCTTTAAGTGCCGTACCGGAAGCAGTGAAAGAGAAAAAATAGCAAGCCAATATGGCATCTACTTTGAAGAGAGCATTGACTATACGGTGACCGGGCTAAATCCTACAATTCAGATAGATCCCCGTGATATGCTCACCTATACCTTCAGCGGAGAAAACGGGAGTATCATCCTTGAATTCGGTCTGAAACAGGCTGCTGTGACGGCGGGAGCTTACACGATCAATCTTTCCGTCGAAAATTATGTCGAGTGGTCAACGCACTATTCAAAACTTAATTTTATCATGACAGACGCCGAGGGAAGCGAGGTCGCGTCCGGCTATTACAGAGCATCCTCCGGAAGACTCAGCGAAGGCAATACGGTATCCGTTTATAAAAACTTCAGCGCAGATGATATTGCCGAAGCGACGGGTATTCTTTTCAATACTGAAACTAAAAACATTATTGTCAGCACTAAATAATTCAAAGCTGCTGCACAGATAATTTTAAGGCAATGCCACCGTGAACCCGGCGGTATTGCCTTAGTGAAAAAGCAGCCGTGATTCCTCTCTGTACCCTATATATCATTAAAATATATTGAAAAAAATTAATAATGATAAAACTGATAGTAAAAAGGGCTGTTGCTTATGCTTAATCGCATTTGCAGCAGCCCTTAATTTGAACAAAGTAAAGCCGATTGTTTTAGGCTTACGGTGTCCGTGTACTAATATGACGATTCGAAAATTTCAGTCTTCGATTTATTGTTCAGCTTTTTTTGTTTGGAATAACCGATAAAACCGAGTATGAGTAACGGAACGCCGAACATAAAATATGCAAGAAAAAACAGTGTGCCGACCGCGTATAAAATTCCCGCAACAAGCGCCGCCCAGCTTTTTTTCAAAATGAATCCGAGCCAGCCGAAAACAGCGCCGATTAAAAACAGAATGATATGCGGTACAACAAGTGCGGCTGCAAAAGCTCTGCCGACCGCTTCAGCTCCGCTTGAATCGGCGATTCCGCTGAAGAAGTAAACCATAAGATAAATGACATAAGCTGTTGAAAGTATGTTCGATACACATAAAACTTTGCTTCTCATAGAAATTCCTCTTTCTGCAATGATTTAGGATATCTCTAAAAATTCAATGCTCATAGACGGCAAAGAGATTTTTTCGCCAGGATAAACCAAAATTCCGCAGACAGAGTATATACATCTGTCAAGGATTTTTGTAGCGAAAGGCGGAAAACAGTTCGATCCAGATTGGGGCAGTGAATTTTTAGAGATGCCCTTTATTATTTATTGAATACAAAGGCAGCCGATTTTGATGAAAACCATGATGACTGCACATCAAACTCAAGAGTCGACCAATTCTCGGGTACTTCTACCGCATACCAGCCAACTAACTTTTTACCGGGGGCAATATCACCGTCGATCTGTCCTTCGGAAAATGCGCACGCGGCACTTAACGAATATTCGCATTTTACTCCGTCTGCATACGCATCAAAAAGCATCAGCGAACTTACTGTTTGTTTTTTATCGGAAATATTTTCAATAGTGAATTTTATTCCGACAAAAACATTCCCGCTTTCGGGTACGAAAAAACCTTCGCCTGATGAGGATTTCATTTCGTTTGCGGTAAATTTCAAATCATCAAACACTGCGCTTTCGTTAATACCGAATACGATTTCGTCAGATCCCTCCTGCGTCGTTTTGCCGCCCGTTTCTTTCACAGGTTCATGTTCTGCGGTGCAGAAGGTCAGTGAAATACAGACGATTACCCCGTAAAGCAACAACAGAAATTTTTTCATTATTTATTCTCCTTTCTGCAATTTGCACTTATATAGGTGCACAACTATTATACTCTTAAATTATACTATTGTCAATAGATTTGTTCCAAAATAGGTGCAAAAGGAGTATAATAATGAATAATCAGGTAGAGAAAAAGGTTGGTCGGAACATTAGGATTCTCAGAGAAAAGGCGGAGCTTACACAGGAAATGGTTTCTGCCCGTTTGCAGACGGAGGGCTGTGACATCACAAGGAGTGCGCTTGCCAAAATCGAAGTGGGACAGCGGCATTTGTATCCCGACGAAATTATTCTGTTAAAGAAAATACTAAACACAACCTATGATGATATTTTTAAAATATAAAAATGGGGCTGCCGCAAATGGAAAAACATTTGCAGCAGCCTCTTTCATTTAAGGCAGCACCGCACCATTATGACAGTGCAGATACGCCGTCAGTTTTTTCAGGACTCTAAACAAAAAATATAAGCAATAGCGACTCCTATAGCGTTCTTTTTTGTGAGGGATACCGGAAAATATGCAGACAGCCAAGCTGTCAAGTCGTTAGCCGGCAATTGCGCGGTATTGCCTAAGAAAATACGCCCGGTTCTGATGGTGCATATGCGCAGTTCTATTTTTCATCAGACGATACCTATTGAGGAGGCAAGAGAGACTTCTCTGCAGACGAAATTGGTGAAGTATGACGAAAAAGGGACAAACAGATATGCTATCAAGGCAAAAGCCGTGAACTCCGCGATGTTGTCTTAATATGTTATTTTACAATATCAAAAAATTTTAAAATACAGAGTACAAGCCCGACAAAGCTGTAAACTCCCATCAACGATCCAATTAGCCCGAAAATAATCCCGATAATCGGAATTTTTGCGAGCAAGGCGATAAGCCAGCCGAGAACCGCGCAGATTACAAGAAAAATTATCGCTTGAATCAACAGGGATGCAATATCGCCTTTCTTGATTTTAAAGGGTGTGGGCCATAGTTTTTTGATATAATCCATAATTAACTCCTCCTCATATTGCTGAAGTTTTAACTGTAAAAAACGGTTAAGAATATTATATCATATTCCGTCACAAATAACAAGTACATTTTATAAAACTAATTTAAAAATATCTTTTTTACCGAATCATTCATCAAAATACGCTTGGTGTTTTTTAGGAATCACTAATTAAATCGGCCATACAGATTTCCAAGATGATTTTTTGAACAGCAACACCCCATAGAAAAGAAGCGCGGGGCGCTGCCCCGAACC